>CAVAXR010000137.1:0-4613 GCA_963592375.1 Oribacterium sp.
GCTGTAATCGGCATCAGCGGCGGTCTGGACTCAACGCTGGCACTTCTTGTGACGGCGCGGGCCTTCGATCTTCTGGGACTGCCGCGGGACAATATCATTTCGGTTACCATGCCGGCCTTCGGTACGACGGACAGAACCTACCACAATGCGGTGCTTCTTACGGAGCGGCTGGGGGCAAGCCTCAGGGAAATCAACATCAAAGCGGCCGTGCTGCAGCATTTCCGGGACATCGGACATGATCCGGAGAACCATAATGTCACCTATGAGAACTCCCAGGCCCGGGAGAGAACGCAGCTGCTGATGGACATTGCCAATGAAGCCGGCGGCATCGTGATCGGTACCGGTGACCTCTCGGAGCTGGCACTGGGCTGGGCCACCTACAATGGCGACCATATGTCGATGTATGCGGTAAATGTCGGCGTGCCGAAGACACTGGTGCGGCATCTGGTGCAGTATATGGCGGATACGACAGAGGACCGGAAGCTGTCCGAAACCCTGCGGGATGTACTGGATACACCGGTAAGTCCGGAGCTGCTGCCGCCGACGGAGGGCGGAAAGATTTCCCAGAAAACAGAGGATCTGGTGGGGCCCTATGAGCTGCATGATTTTTACCTGTATCAGATTCTTCGTTTCGGCTTTTCTCCGCGCAAGGTGTTGCTGCTGGCCCTGCATGCCTTCAGTGAAGAAAATCTTCGGCTTGGTCATGTGGAGGTGCAGCAGGATGATTCGCTGAATGTGCATTTATACGATGCGGCAACGATCCTGAAGTGGCTGAAGAAGTTTTACTGGCGCTTCTTTTCACAGCAATTCAAGAGAAGCTGTCTGCCGGACGGTCCCAAGGTGGGCTCTGTCGCAGTGAGCCCGCGCGGAGATCTCAGGATGCCCAGTGATGCGGCGGTGTCTGCCTGGATCCGGGAGCTCGAGACATTGACAGAATAAGCGGAGAGATCTGAGGAAGCGCTTTTATCTGCGTTTCTTTTGTAAAAAGTGCGATAACTCTTGAGAATTTTACGCGGGTTTGCTATAATTCACTCTGATTCCATCGTTAAAGTGGGTGCTTTGTCGGGCTTTTTCAAAACGCTCAGGCAATGGAACACTTTCATGAGAGGGTGACGCATTGGATAAAATAACATCAGGCAGCAACAGGCTGGTGCGGGAGGTGCGGGAGCTGCAGCGGAAGAGAAAGGCCAGAAAAGAGAACGGCCTTTTCATCGCCGAGGGCGAGCGGCTTTGCCGGGAGATTCCGCCGGAGGCCATTGCGCGGATATTTATTACAGACTCCTATACAGGAGCATTGCCGGAAGGCGGGAGTGATGCCCGTCTTTTTCGGGTGTCTGAAGATATTATGAAGGAAATGTCGGATACCAAAACCAGTCAGGGTATCCTCTGCGAGGTCCGGATGCGGCCGGAGCAGAAGCTGACCGGTGATTTTTTCCTTCTGCTGGAGGACCTGCAGGATCCGGGAAATCTCGGTACCATCTTCCGGACAGCCGAAGCGGCGGGGGTTGCCGGCATTTATCTGAGCCGGGAATGTGTGGATATCTATTCACCGAAGGTGGTGCGTTCCACCATGGGCGCGCTTTACCGGATGCCGTTTCAGATTGTGCCGGATCTTCGGGAGACGGCGCAGGCACTGAAGCGGAGCGGGGTACATGTGTATGCAGCCCATCTCAGGGGAACGCGGAAGCATTATGAATTTGATTACCGTTTGCCGAGCGCATTTATGATCGGCAATGAAGGCAATGGTCTCACAGAGGCACTGGCGGCGGAGGCGGATGACTATCTGCGGATTCCCATGAAGGGACAGGTGGAGTCGCTGAATGCAGCCGTTGCAGCTACCGTCCTGATGTTTGAGGCGGCGAGACAGAGAGAGCAATAAAGGAGGACAGCATGGTAAATTTAAAGGGAAGAGATTTTTTGAAGCTTCTGGATTACACGCCGGAGGAGATTCAGTATCTGCTGGATCTTTCGAAGCGGTTAAAGGCAGAGAAGAAGGCCGGTCAGGTGCCGCTGCATAAGACAGGCTTTAGCGGCAAAAACATTGCCCTGATTTTTGAGAAAAATTCCACCAGAACCCGCTGCTCCTTCGAAGTGGCAGCCAGTGATCTGGGCATGGGCTCTACCTATCTGGGACCGACCGGCTCGCAGATCGGCGTGAAGGAGAGCATCGAGGACACCGCGCGCGTACTGAGCGGCATGTATGACGGCATTGAATACAGAGGCTTCGGACAGGAGCTGGTTGAGGAGCTTGCAAAGTACTCCGATGTTCCGGTATGGAACGGTCTTACCAATGAGTTTCATCCGACGCAGATGCTGGCGGATTTCCTGACCATTATGGAGCACAAGGGAGCGCTGAAGGGCATTAAGCTGACGTATATGGGCGATGCCCGCTACAATATGGGAAATTCCTATATGGTGGCCTGCGCGAAGATGGGTATGCATTACACCGCCTGCTGTCCGAAGGAGTATTTCCCGGATCCGGAGCTTGTTAAGACCTGTCAGGCCATTGCGGCGGAGACCGGCGCAGTGATCACGCTGACAGAGGATGTGGAGAGTGCCTGCACAGATGCAGATGTGCTCTGCACGGATGTATGGGTATCCATGGGTGAGGACAGTGCGGTATGGGAGAAGCGGATTCATGATCTCAGCCCGTACCAGGTTAATATGAAGGCGCTCGCTTATGCCAAGCCCGACTGCATTTTCCTGCACTGTCTGCCGTCCTTCCACAATACCAAGACAAAGATCGGCAAGGAGATCGCGGAAAAATACGGCATTACCGAGATGGAGGTGACGGACGAGGTATTTGAGTCTGCACATTCTGTGGTATTTGATGAGGCAGAGAACCGTATGCATACCATCAAGGCGGTGGTTTATGCCACGCTGGGAGGCGAATAAAGCGCATGTATCGTATGCAGCAGAAAAGCACGGGACGGCAGCTGGATATTTTGCATATTGTGCTGTCGGCTGCTGTCATTGTGATGGCAGTGATTGCTTTTCTGAATCCGGGTGAAAATAAGATGCTTTTTCCGTTTATATTTTTCTTCGCTTCGGCCATCCGGCTGGGAAGCGTGGTGATCACCATGCGGAGCGAAGAACACGGACGCCGGCTGAAGGGACAGGACATGATCGATCTTCTGATCGGTGCGGTGCTGCTTATTCTGGCAATTGTTTCGGCAAAGAGTATCTGGTAACACAAAACTTACTCCATCTGAAAAGGAGGCGGCTACATTGGAACGAGAAGAATTACTGAAGAAGGTAGAGGAGCTTTGCAGACAGGCGAGAGCCAACAAAAATTCCATCGATGCAAATGTGATCACGGATGCATTTAAGGATGCCGGGCTCACCGATGAACAGATGGACAATATCAATCGTCTGATTGAAAACAGAGGCATTGAGATCAATCCTGTGGTGGATGAGGCGGTGCTGAAGCAGATGGAGTCCGGCATAGATGACGGACCCAATGCGGACGAACTGGAGGCCATGGAGGAGGAAGAGTTCTCCAAGGATGAGGAGGCCGAAAACATTGACCTGGAGGCGGTGAATCTTCTGGAGGGCATCGGCACCGAGGACCCGGTGCGGATGTATCTGAAGGAAATCGGTACGGTTCCGCTGCTTTCGGCTGAGGATGAGTATCGTCTGGCTGTGCGGAAGCAGCAGGGGGATGAAAATGCCAAGCAGCGCCTGATCGAAGCAAACCTGCGTCTCGTGGTTTCGATTGCGAAGCGCTATACCGGCCGCGGCATGAGCTTCCTGGATCTTGTTCAGGAGGGAAATCTGGGTCTCATCAAGGGCGTGGAGAAGTTTGATCCAGAAAAGGGCTTTAAGCTTTCTACCTATGCGACCTGGTGGATCCGGCAGTCCGTAACCCGGGCACTGGCGGATCAGGCAAGAACCATCCGTGTGCCGGTGCATATGGTGGAGACCATCAACAAGCTGTCCAAGATGCAGAGAAAGCTGACGCTGGAGCTTGGCTATGAGCCCTCTGTGAAGGAGCTGGCGGAGCATCTGGATATGACCGAGGAAAAGGTACAGGAGATCATGCAGATCGCGCGGGAGCCGGCTTCGCTGGAAACCCCGATCGGTGAGGAGGACGACTCCAATCTGGGAGACTTTGTTGCGGACTCCAATGTGCTGACGCCGGAGGGAAATGTAGAATCCGTCATGCTGCGGGAGCATATCGACACACTGCTTGGAGATCTCAAGGAGAGAGAACGGCAGGTAATTGTACTTCGATTCGGCCTGGAGGACGGCCACCCCAGAACGCTGGAGGAGGTTGGCAAGGAATTCAATGTTACGCGGGAGCGTATCCGTCAGATCGAGGCGAAGGCGCTTCGTAAGCTGAGAAATCCGGTGCGCTCCAAGCGAATCCGGGATTTCCTGCAGTAAAATCATGGAAAACAAACAGAATTATCAGCTTTTGCTGGAGAAAATTATCGAGATGAGCGCAGGAGTGCGGCCGCGGCTGCTGCTGCATTCCTGCTGTGCTCCGTGCTCAAGCGCGGTGCTGGAGTACCTGTCAAGGTACTTCCGCATCACGCTGTTTTATTACAATCCGAATATTTCGACAGAGGCGGAATTTATGCACCGGGCTTCGGAGCTGAAGCGTCTGGTAC
>CAVAXR010000138.1:0-4578 GCA_963592375.1 Oribacterium sp.
GGCGCGGAGCGCCTCTAAACCGCCACATCGCGCATCGCGAAGCGATGTGGCGATGTGTTGCCAAACAGTTACCTAATCTGATACCAGGATTGTCCTGCGATCCGTGCTCCCCAAGGCATTCGTGATCCGCTCATTTTTCTGCGGAAAATGACTGCTGACTCAGGTTTTGTCCCAGGAACCAACGCCTTACACGCGCAAGCCTTCACCTGCGTTTCAGTCTTTGACCCCCGGTATCAGCAGTTTCCCATCAGCCGGTCCTTGAAAACCGCCAGAGCCTCCCGCACCGCAAGATGCGGCAGCAGCAGCTCATCCGTCGGTACAGCTATAGCCGAGACTTCTCTGAGGCCAAAGCGCTTTGCCATGGCTTCCGCGCGGTAGACATTGATCTCCGATGTCAGAATACCGATCTTCAGCGGACGATCCTCGGCACACACCACCAGCTCCTCCGCCACCTCCTCCGGCAGCCGCTGCAGCTCCCGGGACAGCTTTCTTTTCTCCTCCAGATCCTCTCCGATGGTTCGGATAGAGTACCCTATCTTTTCCAGCGTGGAATCCGAATAGAATTCCATCAGCAGCCGTTCCTCCGGCACCCCGTGCTCGATCATGTAGTAATACATCACCGTGGCCTCTGTGCTGGTGCCGCGGTCTCCCCGTCCGCCGGAAAGCACAAAAACCGTATTCCGGTTTTCCGCCGCATATTCCACAGCACGATCCAGCCGCCGGCGAAGCGATGCCGATATCCGGTTATGGTCCAGATCTGTTCCCAGTACAATGAGGTAATCCAGCTCCCGCGCCTCTGTTCCCCGCGCGTGAACGCCGATCATCACCAGCAGCCCCAGCATACACAGCACACCGAGAGCGTAGCTTGTAAAGCAGAACACATAGGGCCGGAGCCGCGCCTTCTGCTTCCGCCGCCGTTTTCTCTTCAGAATCCGCACCAGCAGAAGCAGAAAAAAATTCAGCACCGCAAAACACGGCCACAGCCAGAGCAGCGCCCGCATGCCGTTATAGATGAAAATAACAGCGAAATAGGCCAGGGAGGCAACTCCCGCCGCCGCAAAAAACACCTCCATACTTCCGCCTACAGCTCCTCCGACAGCTTCGCCGCCTCCGCCTTCGGCATCTCCCGCCGAAGAATATCACCCGTTTCCGGGCACGCACTCAGCTTCACCCGCAGCTTCTGCTTCGAGTGCGGGCAGCTCTCCTGCTGCTCGCCGGTCTCGCGGTCCCGGATCTCCAGCACCTGCACCGGCAGATCCCGTCCATCCGGCTTCATGATGGAAATTTCCTCTCCGACACTGAACTTATTCTTCTGTGTCAGGAAACAGTCCTCTCCCTCTGTGCCCTCTACCGTACCGAGATAAACCGAGCCCGTCACATAGGTGTTGGAATCATAGATCTGATCCGCCGTCTGGGGCTTGCCGAAATAGAAGCCGGTGGTAAACTCACGATAGGTGCACTTCGCGATCTCGTTTTTGTACCATTCCATATTGGCCCGGTACTTTTCCGGGCTCTCCAGATAGTCGTCAATAGCCTTCCGGTAGGTCCGCGCCACCGTCGCCACATAGAGCGCCGTCTTCATTCTTCCCTCGATCTTCAGCGAGTCAATGCCGGCCTCCAGCATTTCCGGGATATGCTCGATCATACAGAGATCCTTGGAATTGAAAATGAAGGTGCCGCGGTCATTCTCATAGACCGGGAAATATTCACCCGGCCGGGTCTCCTCCACCACGGAATACTTCCAGCGGCAGGGATGTGTGCAGGCACCCTGGTTGGCATCTCTGCCCACAAAGAAGTTGGACAGGAGGCAGCGTCCCGAATAGGAAATACACATGGCGCCGTGTACAAAGGCCTCAATATCCATCTCCTCCGGAATCCGGGCCCGCAGCTCACGGATCTCCTGAAGACTCAGTTCCCGGGCGCAGACCACGCGCTTTGCACCAAGCTTCCACCAGAAGAGAAAGGTCTCATAGTTCGTATTGTTTGCCTGCGTGGAGATATGCAGCTCCATCTCGGGCATTACCTCTTTGGCGATCATAAATACGCCGGGATCTGCGATCAGCACCGCATCGATTCCGGTATCCCGCAGCTCTCCGAAATATGTCCGCACGCCGTCCAGATCCCCGTTATGTGCCAGAATATTGGCGGTTACATAGATCTTCACGCCGCGCGCATGCGCATATTCCACTGCCTCCCGGATTTCCGGGATGGTAAAGTTCTTTGCATTGGCGCGGAGTCCAAAGGCCTCACCGCCCAGATATACCGCATCCGCACCGTAATTTACGGCTGTTTTCAATACCTCCAGCGAACCCGCCGGAATCAAAAGCTCTGTTGCTCTCACCTGTTCCTCCATTGTCTCTGTCCCGTTTTCAGAAGCTGCAGCTCTCTTCATTTTCTTCGATATTCTCCCGCCGCTTCTTCACGCTCATGGAAATGCCGTCGCCCACCGGCAGAATGGCTGTCGTCAGCTCCGGATGATGCTGCAGTGTGAAGAGATACTCACGCATTCTGCTGTGTATCGTCCGCTCCCGGCGGTCAATCAGGAAGCGGCTCTCCGCAAGACTTCCCTCCTGCAGAATATTATCCGACAGAAGCACTGCCCCCGGTGCCATCAGCTTCAGAATCGTCGGCAGCCATACGGGATACTGCGCCTTCGCCGCATCCAGAAATACAAGGTCAAAATGCTCGCCTGCCGCCAGCAGCTGCTCCAGCACCACAGAAGCATCCTTATCTGCGATCGTAATGCGGTCGCCGTAAGGGGAATTCCAAAGATTCTCCCGGGCCTTCATTACCCGGGGCTCATAGCTCTCGATGGTCACAATCCGGGCATCCGCCGGCATAGCCTCCGCCATGCACAGGGCAGAATACCCCACTGCCGTTCCGATCTCCAGAATCCGTTCCGGCCGAAATGCCGCCACGAAACAACGGAGAAGCGCCGCAGTCTCATCCCGAATAATCGGAACAGCCGCTGCCAGCGCTTCTCTCCGTATAGCCTCAAGAGCCGGACTTCTGTCCGGCTCCAGTGAATGTATGAAATTGATCAGTCGTTCATCGGTAATCAAGTAAATTACTCCTCACTTCCGCCGCCTACGATTTCTACGCCGTCTGCTTCCGTCGCAGCCGTGCTTTCCGCAGCGCCTTCACCCGAAGCATCCAGAAGGTTTTTGTCCTTCAGTTCTGAGTTCTTTGCGCCCTCCTGTGCGAGATACTTGATGATCTCCGCAGAGGTCATGGAGGTATTCAGCGAATACTCCCCCGGTTCAAAATCCGCCTTGTAAAGCCTCGACTGCAGCACAAAGGCCTGCTCATTATCAATCAGTCCCGCCTGTTCCAGCGCCGCCGCAATTTCCTTCCGGCTCTCCCCGGTCGAAATTACAAAGCCGATATCTGTTCCCGGCGAAGCCTCCATGGCGTGCTCATACAAAAGGCCGTGACCATAGCTGTAGGCCAGCGTCACCCCCTGCAGCAGCAGAAAGATCAGACCGCCCGTCAGAATCACCCGCCAGGCAAGCCCTGTGATAAAGCCGGAAATGCTTCTCACCGAATTTCTGTCCGACATGCCATGTCCTCCATCAGACCTCCATAATAACCGGCAGAATCACCGGGTTCCGCTTGATCCGCTTCCAGAGGAAATCTGCCAGACTGTCCTTAATGATGTTTTTGATCTTGCCCCAGTCGTTGACATGACGCACCAGACAGTCGTCCACGGCATCCTGCACCTGTACTCTGGCCTCTTCCATCAGATCCTCAGATTCGCGCACATACACGAAGCCTCTCGAAATGAGGTCCGGTCCGGCCAGGAGATGTCCGGAGTACTTCTCCAGCGTCAGCACCACCACGATAATGCCGTTCTGCGCCAGATTCTGACGGTCACGCAGCACGATGTTGCCGACATCGCCCACACCCAGGCCGTCCACGAAAATGCCGCCGGCTGCCACATGGTCCTTGAGCTCCGCCTTCATTTCCCCGTCCTTCGGTGCGAACTCCCATACCTCGCCGTTCTCCAGCATGAGGCAGTTGTCCTTCGCCACGCCGACGGATTCTGCAAGCTTCGCTGCCGCCCGCCGCATGTGATACTCGCCGTGTACCGGAATCGCATACTTCGGCTTCACCAGAGAATACAGCAGCTTCAGATCCTCGGCACAGGCGTGGCCGGATACATGCGTGTCCTGCATGATTACCTCGGCATGCTGCTTATAAAGCTCATTGATGACCTTGTCCACAGCCAGCTCGTTGCCCGGAATCGGATGAGAGGACATGACGATCACATCGTTCGGCGTGATGCGCACCTTCCGGTGCATGCCGCTTGCCATTCTCGAAAGCGCCGCCATGGACTCACCCTGGGAGCCCGTGGTAATCAGCACGGTCTGCTCATCGGGATAATTCTTCAGGTTCTCAATGTCGATCAGCGTTCCGTCCGGAATACTGATATAGCCAATCTCCGAAGCCACCCGGATAACATTGACCATGGAACGACCCTCGACCACAACCTTCCGGCCGTAGCGAGCTGCCGTATTAATGATCTGCTGCACACGGTCTACATTCGAAGCAAAGGTTGCCACCAGGATCCGGTTATGC
>CAVAXR010000139.1:0-4559 GCA_963592375.1 Oribacterium sp.
CTGTATGACCTGACGGTTGATCCCGAATTCCGGGATCTGATTCCGCCGCTGAACGAGGAAGAACTGAAGCTGCTGGAGGAGAGCCTTGTAGCGGATGGCTGTGAATCCCCGCTCATCGTATGGAACGGCGTCATTATCGACGGTCATAACCGCTATGCGATTTGCCGGAAGCAAGGTATTCCCTTCCCCATTCAGGAGAAGCATTTCGATAGCCGGGAAGAAGTCATGCTCTGGATGCTGCGGAACCAGCTGGGACGGCGGAATTTGAACAGTTACCAGCGCAGTGAACTGGCGCTTCGGACGGAGCCTCTGCTGCGGGAAGCCGCAAAAAAGAAACAGGCAACTTCGACCGGAGGGCAGGCCCCCCGGCTTTTAGAGACATCTCGAAAAGCTGAAAAGAGAATTCATACCGACAAGGAACTTGCCAATCTCGCCGGCGTTTCGGATAACACGATTCGCAAAGCGCGAAGGATTGTCAGGGATGCTGACGATGAGGTAAAGCGGGAATTGCGTCAGGGGAAGTTGACCGTCAACAAAGCCTACACCGATTTGGTGGAAAAGGCGCGCGCCGATGAACCCCAAATCTGTGACCGCAGCGAAAAGGAGATCAGCGCTGCAGCCCAAAGCGCAGTAGAAGCAGCAACCTCGCCCCCTACAGACTCCTGTCCGATTCCCGGAATGGTGATGCACAATGGCGCGCCAATTCATGTAGAAACGGCGCTGCCCGATACCCCGGAGATGTTCTGCTATGTGGCCGACCTGGTGAAAAGCTGCTGCGATTCCTATGTGATCGGCCTGACCTCCGCCATGCGCCGCTATTCCAGCGGCATGGGCAGCGAGGAACACGACGCGCAGATTCTGGAGCTGGTGCGCCAGACCAATGCGCAGGTACTGACCATTCTGAACGAACGAATGAAGGAGCAATGATCATGAGCAGAAAGAATAAAAACGGTGGCCGCAGAAACTATTCCCCCAAAACCTACAGCCGGGACTTTCTTAAGCCCACGCCCATCGAGCGGGCGATTCAGGAAGCGAACAGCGCTGTATCCCCCAAGGCTGTGGCCGTCAGCGACCGCATTGCCTGCGACGATAAGTGCAGCTACGAATACAAGCGGATGCCCGCCGCATGGCTGGAAACGGATTTCAGCTATCAGCGAAAGATTGACGCTGCCCGGGTGGAGCGCATTGTGAATAGCTTTGATCCGCGTCTGGCCAACGAGGTGAAGGTCAGCTTCCGTGACGGAAAATTCTATGTGTTCGACGGTGCGCATACGCTCAGCGCGCTCAAGCGAATTCATGGAGAAGAAGCCTTCATGGTGGACTGCAAGGTATATTATGGCCTGTCCTATGAGGATGAGGCCTATTTGTTTGCGCTGCAGAGCGGCGAATCGAAGGACGTGGCCTTTAACACCCGCCTCCGTGCGCTGATGATCTCCGGCAGTCAGGAGGCGACGGATTTCAGAGCGCATACGGCGCAGGCTGGTTTTCAGCTGGCAGACGGCGCGGGCGGCGCGACGAAGAACACCATCGCCGCCATCGCCAAGGCGTATCGCCTGTACAAAGAGTACGGCCCGGAACAGTACGTTCGGATTCTGCAGCTGATCGCCGATACCTGGAACGGCGCGGCATGGAGCGTGACGAGCTATCTGCTGGGCGGTGTGGCCGTCTTTCTGCGGGAGTACGGCGAAGAGTACAGCCGAACCCGTTTTATCAGACGTCTGCGCAGCGCGAGTTATGAAACTCTTCGGGACGAGGCGCGGCGGCAGCAGCGCGGCTCTTCGGACGTGGCGCACGCCCTGGCGATTACGAAGCTGTACAACCTGACGGGCGGCCGCGGCACGGTAGATCCCCGCAGGCTGACGGTACTGGATTGAGGAGCGCAGATATGAACGAGAGATGTTTTGCCCACCGGCGCAACGGAAAATGCGTCGCCCTGACGGGAGAGCAGTGCGCAGGCTATGCGGTCTGCTCCTTCTACAAGCCGATTTGGAAGCACGCACAGGATGTGGCCAGAATCAATCAGCAACTGAACCGACTGCCCATAGCGAGGCAACGGGAGATTGCAGAAAAGTACCATAACGGTGATATGCCGTGGAAAGGGGAAAATGAATGACCGCCAGAGAATATCTCACCCAGGCGCGAATGATCGACTCGCGCATCAACAGCAAGCTCATGGAACTGCAGCGGGCACGGGAACTGACGACCAAGGCTACCGGGCTGGTATCGGATATGCCGCGGAACCCCTCTCCCGATCTGCAGCAGATGGAAAGCCGTGTTGTGAAAATCGTAGATCTGGAACGGGAGATCAATGCGGAGATTGACGAGCTGGTCGATTTGAAAAGGGACATCCGGGAACTGATCGCGCAGATTCGAAAGCCGGAGTACAGGACGCTTCTGGAACTGCGGTACCTTGGATTCAGGACATGGGACGCCATTGCCGAGGAGATGGGCTTCGAGCCAAGAACCATTTACCGCTTTCATAGCAATGCCCTGCGGGTTGTTGAGCGACTCATGCGCGCCGAGAAAAATTCCTGAGATTTTTTCTCCAAAAGCGCAAAATGTCATTGTTTGTCAGTATCCACCTGTGCTATGATGTATGCTGTCAAAATCAGATGAACAACATAGTGCCACTCAATTCAGGAGCAGTGCGGGCAGATGTCCGGCTGCTCCTTTTCATTGGAGGAAAGGATATGAACGAAACGCATCGGGCCAGAGCGCCCACCGTCCCGCGCACGGGGCGCCCTAACCGGGAACCACTGGATGCGGATGAGGTCATCACTTATGCGATTGTGCTGGCAAAAGATCTGGGTGTCTCCATTCCAAAGCGCAAACGGCTGCATCGGATGCTGAAACGGAGAATTCCAATCCCGCAGATCTATCAGGGAGCGGATTACCGGCTGTGGGTGGATCGGTACTATATCGCAGCCCAGCGTCTCGCGGATGAAAGCGTCCGCTACGTTTACCTGACCCGGATTCACATCCGCAGCGAAATGCTGGCGGATCAGCGAATGAAAAGGCTGTACGGCGTTCCGCTTCTGGATTCAGAAGCCCGGGCGCAGTTCATCGCGGCCCGATGCGCCATGGAGCGCTTCCAGACCGATTACGCTTTGCGCCTTTCCTGCCCTATTGAAGGCTGTACGGCGCGGCTGGATCTGGACGCGGCATGGGGCTGTGCATGAACACACTGCCTGACGCAGGGCAAACGTCGCGGCCACAGAACGTAACCGTAAGAGAAAAGCCGCCCTGCGGCGGCGATTTCAAAGCGTCAGGCCAGCTGAAACCAGATGGTCAGGTAGCCTGCGGGCGTTGGATAGCACAGGTCGGCAGTGGGGTCGGCGAAGAACTTCTTCTTCGCGTCCTCGATCATACGGTCATAGCGTTCCTCGCCGCAGAGCTGCTTGACATACTTCATGGTCACGGTTTCGCCTTCCAGCAGGAAGGTCTTTCGGATGGTTCTGCGCATAATGAGCACCTCCATTTCAAAGATTTTTCCTGCTGCGGTTAGACGCTGATCCCAGAATCACGGGCTTTTCCTCCAGAAGGATTTCATAGTGATTGCCGCAATAATCGCCATCCAGCCAGCATTCATAGCTGAGCGGGTTGCGCTCGAACTGAAAATCTTCCCTGTCCTTCCATCTGTAAATACAGCCTTCATTGGCCTCGATAGCCAGCTGAGAATGAAAAGCGCGGATGGCATCCGCCTGGTTTGCATACAGAAGTTCATTGTGTCCGCCTTCTTCATCCACAGACCAGTTTTCAATCACAGCCCAGACGCAAATGGCTTCATGGCCATTCAGAAGGTTTCCCTGCAGTGTAAGCATCTCGTGAGACATACGGTTTCTTCCTCCCCTTTCGATTCAGAAGCTGAGTTCGTAATACTCGCTGCAATCGCCCCAGGCGTCACGTACCGCGACGATGAGGTCGCCGAAGCGGACGTAAGCGTCCGCCTTCAGAAAAGGCGCGTCCTGATTCGAAAGCTGCGTGATGAACTCGCGGATATCGCTGTGCAGTGTGGTCATGGGATCGAAAAGGGTACGATAGCCGTGGGACTGTGCATCTCGAAGCGCCGTTTCAAGGGTTCTGGTGTTCAGTGTGGTTTTCATGGTAGTAACCTCCCATCGTATTCAGGAGCATGGCCCCCGCGGGTTTCCCGCGACACGCCCCGGCGAGTTGTCGGAGCGCGTTTCGACCGGATACCCATCCGGCTCTCGTCAGGCGGGTCAGTCCTCGTCTTCCGCATCCTGTTGAATGAACTGCCGGATGACTTCGTAGACGTCCGCGACGTCATAGTCCTTCGGTTCCAGACCCTGCTCGATTTCATAGCGTCGCTGATCGTCCATCATCTCCTGCGCGTCCTTCGGAGACCAGGTCGCCTTCTCTTCTTCGCTCATGTATCCGTACAGGTGGGCCAGCAGTTCCATGGTTTCGTCATCGGTAACAATGGGATGATTCATAGTGCGTCCTCCTCCATTTCAAAGCGTCAGTCGTTGCGAGGCGCCAGCAGGCAGAAGCTTTTGCCTCGCGCCTCAATTTCGTAGCCGTCGAGCATGGGGGTAACC
>CAVAXR010000140.1:0-4498 GCA_963592375.1 Oribacterium sp.
ATCATGGACACAGAAGGCAAGGTCTTTGCTGATGAAATTCTGTATGCCGTTGCCAAGAAGCTGGACCATTTCGGCGGCACGGAGGCGGCGATTGCCCGCTACAGCGGAGATGATTTTGTTCTGCTGCGCCCGGCCCGACAGAGCGAGGACCTGTCGGCGATCAGTGAGCTTTTGCGGGAGCTGGTATCTGAGGTGCATACCGTGAACGGCTATAAATGTCAGCTTCGGGCGGCGGTCGGTGCCAGCCGTTTTTCAGAGATTCCCGATATGGAGAAGCTTCTCTCTGCGGCGGCCAAGCGCACGATCCGCTATCGCGCGCAGAGGCAGGCGGAGAACGGAAGCGTGAATGAGAGCAATCAGTGATTGAACAGAAGAGGGGAGCTGTGCTATAATAACAGGCTAGTAAATAATCAAGCTCAGGGAGGAAATGGAATGGCTGAGGAAAATAAGACAATTAATAATGAGGCAGAGGGGACCGTACAGGAATCCAAAAACTTCATCGAGCAGTTTATCGATACCGATCTCCGGGAGGGCGTTTATGATCATGTACATACCCGTTTCCCGCCGGAGCCGAACGGATACCTGCATATCGGACATGCCAAGTCCATCCTTTTGAATTACGGCATTGCAGAGGAGTACGGCGGAAAGTTCAATCTCCGTTTTGATGATACCAATCCGACGAAGGAGAAATCCGAATTCGTGGATTCCATCGTACGTGATGTGAAGTGGCTCGGTGCCGACTTCGAGGATCGTCTTTTCTTTGCATCCAACTATTTCGATGTGATGTACGAAAAGGCCGTTTTCCTGATCAAGAAGGGACTTGCCTTTGTGGATGATCTGACTGCAGAGGAGATTCGTGCATACCGCGGTGATTTCAATACGCCCGGCAAGGAAAGCCCGTACAGAAACCGTTCCATTGAGGAAAATCTGCAGCTCTTTGAGGACATGAAGAACGGAAAGTTCCAGGACGGCGAGAAGGTGCTCCGTGCGAAGATCGATATGGCAAGCCCCAACATCAACATGCGGGATCCGGTCATCTATCGTGTGGCCCACATGAGCCATCAGAACACCGGCGACAAGTGGTGCATCTATCCGATGTACGATTTTGCACATCCCATCGAGGATGCGGTCGAAGGCATTACCCATTCCCTCTGTACACTGGAATTTGAGGATCACAGACCTCTGTATAACTGGGTGGTGGAATCCTGTGAATTCGTGAACCCGCCGCGGCAGATCGAGTTCGCGAAGCTCTATCTTACCAATGTCGTTACCGGCAAGCGCTATATTAAGAAGCTGGTGGAGGACGGCGTGGTAGACGGCTGGGATGATCCGCGTCTTGTGACCATTGCGGCGCTGAGAAGAAGAGGCTACACACCGGAGTCCATCAAGACCTTCGTGAAGCTTTCCGGCATTTCCAAGGCCAACTCCTCCTCCGACTATTCTCTGCTGGAGTACTGCATTCGTGAGGATCTGAAGCTGAAGAAGCCGAGACTGATGGCCGTTCTGGATCCCATCAAGCTGGTGATCGACAACTATCCGGAGGATCAGAGTGAAATGCTGGAGATCCCCAACAATCTGGAAAACGAGGCACTGGGTGTGCGAAACGTGGAATTCGGCCGTGAGCTTTATATCGAGCGGGACGATTTCATGATCGAGCCGCCGAAGAAGTATAAGCGTCTCTATCCGGACAATGAGGTGCGTCTCATGGGTGCCTATTTTGTAAAGTGCGTGGGCTATGAGACGGATGCAGAGGGAAATGTTACGGTTGTCCACTGCACCTATGATCCGGAAACAAAGTCCGGCTCCGGCTTCACGGGCCGTAAGGTAAAGGGTACAATCCACTGGGTCAATGCAAAAACCTGCGGAAGGGTAACAGCCCGTCTCTATGAGCAGCTGATCGATGAGGAGAAGGGCAAGCTAAACGAGGACGGCAGCCTGAACTTCAATCCGAATTCCCTGGAGGTTGTGGAGAACTGTTATGTGGAACCGCTGCTGATGGAAGCTAAGCCCTACGAGAGCTTCCAGTTTGTGCGGGATGGCTATTTCTGCGTAGACTGCAAGGATTCTGAGGAGGGCCGTCCGGTCTTCAACCGCGTGGTATCCCTGAAGTCAAGCTTTAAGATTTAAGGAGGAACAGATATGTCTAGAAGAAGAGGCGGACTGGGAAGTCTGATGGGACTTGCTGCACTGGTGGGTGCCGGCGCAGCTGTGGTTTCTTATCTTTATAAGTACCAGAAGTTTTCTGAGGAAGTGGATCAGGATTTTACCGACGTTGTGGATTCTGCCAATGAGATGAAGGACACCGCAAAGCGCTCCTATACCACACTGAAGTCTTCCAGAAGCACAGAGGATCTGAAGGCAGCAGCCAAGGATCTGGGATATGCAGCCAAGAATCTGGCCATTGACACCAGGAACCTGGCCGTGGATGCCGGTAAGGATGCTTATAAGACGGTACGTGAGGCACTGGACAGTAAGCTTGCGAAGGACGAGGATATCGTGGACGAAGCAGAGGATGACGACGCTGAAATTGAAGTCGAATTCTATGAAGAGTCCGATGCGGCTGCTGAGGAAAATGTCGTCGAGCCGGAAGCGGCAGAGGAGACCGAAAATAACGGAGCCGCTGCTGAGGCTGAATCCGAGGCCGAGGTAGAAGAGGTTGCACTGGACGAGGAAGCCCCGAAGGCTTGACAAGAAGTAAAAAATTCATATAATACATAAACATGGGCAAAGGCGTCCGGTTATACCGGATGAACTTTGCCCTTTTGTTATGATTTCAACTTAAGAGGGAGTACAAAACGATGGCTGCAAAAATCAACCGGAATTATCTGAATCTGAAGGAAAGCTACCTGTTTGCAGAGATTGCAAACCGTATTCGTGAGTGGCAGGCAAAGCACCCGGAGGTGGCCGGAAAGCTGATCCGTATGGGAATCGGCGACGTTACGAGGCCGCTGCCGGCATCGGTTGTGGATGCGATGGTGAAGGCATCCCGTGAAATGGGTGAGGCCGAGAGCTTCCGCGGCTATGGTCCGGAGCAGGGCTACGATTTTCTGAAGGAGGCCATTCAGAAATATTACAGCCGCTTCGGTGTCACACGCAGCCTTCATGAAATCTTTATTTCCGACGGCGCTAAGTCAGATCTTGGAAACATCCTGGATCTTTTTGCAGAGGACAATACGATCCTGGTAACCGATCCGGTATATCCGGTTTATGTGGATACCAATGTGATGGCCGGCCGAAAGATTCTCTATGCCTATTCCAGTGAGGAGAACAATTTCCTGCCGATGCCGGATCCTTCTTATAAGGCAGACCTCATCTACATCTGCTCTCCGAATAACCCGACCGGTGCCGTATATAACAGAGAGCAGCTGAAGGCGTGGGTGGATTTTGCAGCAGAGAATGACAGCATTATCCTCTTTGATGCAGCCTATGAGTGCTTTGTGACCGGCGATCTGCCGCATTCCATCTATGAGATCCCGGGAGCTGAGGAGGTGGCCATTGAGTTCTGCAGCTTCTCCAAGAAGGCGGGCTTTACCGGAACCCGCTGCGGCTACACGGTGGTACCGGAGGGCATGACAAGAGACGGCGGAAATCTCAATAAGATGTGGCTCCGGAGACAGACCACAAAGTTCAACGGTGTGAGCTATATCGTGCAGAGAGGCGCAGAGGCCGTGTTCACGGCACTGGGCGAGAAGGAAATTCAGGAAAATATCGATTATTACAGAGAGAATGCGAAGATCATCACCGACACCATGGATGCGCTCGGCATCTATTATACCGGCGGAAAGAACTCACCGTACATCTGGCTGAAGTGCCCGGAGAACATGGACTCCTGGAGCTTCTTCGATAAGCTGCTGAACGAGATCTATGTTGTCGGTACACCCGGCGAGGGCTTCGGAAAGAGCGGAGAAGGCTTCTTCCGCCTGACAGCATTTTCCACCCATGAAAACACCCGGGAGGCCATGGCACGCTTCAAAGCACTTTTCAGTAAGTGAAAACAGAGGGAATGCTGATGGAAGCAGCGTTTCCAACTTTGAAAGGCATCGAAACAGTCCTCCGGCGGTCAGGGGCGGAGACGGATTTGACAGAACAAAGGAAAAGAGATTTACAATGGATTTTTCAGATAATATAATGTCCTCAATTATTTGTGCGATTTCGGAGGATGAGATGAATTCTTATGAGGAAATCCTCAGCTTTGTTGAGGAAGAAAATGTCAAGTTTATCAGACTGGCTTTTTTTGATGTATATGGCGTGCAGAAGAACATTGCAATTATGCCGGATGAGCTGAAGCGAGCATTTACGGAGGGGGTATCCTTCGACGCTTCCTCCATATCCGGCTTCGGCGAGGAGGAGCACTCTGACCTTTTCCTGCGGCCGGATCCGACCACCATGTCCATCATTCCCTGGCGTCCCATCGACGGCAGAGTGGCCCGGATGTTCTGCGACATAGAATACCCGAATGGAAAAATATATGAACGGGACAGCCGGTATATGCTGAAGC
>CAVAXR010000141.1:0-4379 GCA_963592375.1 Oribacterium sp.
GCGCTGACCAATGCCAATATCCTGATCGAGGGAAAAGACGAAAAGGGCGGAAAAACCTTTGACATCATCAATGTATTCGAAAGCGCATCCTATGGAAACGGAAAGCTGACCTTGTTTTTCACAGAGCGTGTCGTACAGGAGCGGTACATTGCGCCCATCGACAATTATACGAAGGTGCTGTATACCGGAAAGCTGTTTGATAATGATGAGCCGGCAACAAAGCTGTATGAAAATCTACGGAGTCATTGCTACTATGCCTACAGAGAGGAATCTCATTTCAAATGGCAGGTGAGTATTGAGAAGCTGCGCTGCCTGATGGGGCTGATCGACATGAATCAGCCGGAATTCAAAAAGGCGATCGAAAAATACGGCACAGCCTATTCTGTAGAAAAGGTTGTGCAGGAGCTGGAAGCGAAGGACGCGGCGCTGCTGGAGAAAAAGAAGCAGAAGGAAATAGAGGATGCGGAGAAGTACGGCGGCAAGCCAAGACGCGTACAGCTTGCAAGGGGCGAGGTGCGGGCGCCCTTCAGCGATTTCCGAAGCTTTCGCCGGAATATTCTGGAGCCTTCCGTGAAGAAGATCAATAGTGTGTCGGATGTCCGGACCGAGTACGATACGATTCGCAATGAATCCGGAATTTCGGTGATTGTGTTCAAAATCTGGAAAAATGTGTCAGATTCTGACATTACAGCAGAAAAGCTGGATATTCTGGTGGAAGAGGTATTCAATCATCTGAATGGTCTGGATATGGGCTGGACGAGAGCCATGGTGAAGGATCTGGTGGAGCTTTCCGGCTATGATGTGCAGATGGTAAAGGATAAATATGAGCTCCTGAATAAGCAGACAGGCATTTCGAATCGTTACGGCTGGCTGAAGTCGGCCATTGACAGAGATTTTGTTGATCTTGAACCCGAGCAGGAAGCAGAAAACATAGAGGTTGACCTTTTTGAAAAGCTCTGGGCCTGCTACCCGAAAAAAAGTCGGAAGGATAAGATCACGAAGGCAGTAAAACGACGGGTAAATGAAGTCGGCTTCGACCGGATGCTTAAGGCTGTAGAAAACTATCAGACCTTCGTTGAGCGGCAGCGGAAGAGCGGCTTTAACCGGGCATACCTGGGCGGCGGCATTTTCTTTTCGGGAGAATTTGAACGCTGGCTTGATGAAAATCTGGAGAATACACTGAAGGAAGAGGGAGCACAAAAAGCGCCGAAAAAGAACAGCTTCCTGAATTTTGAACAGGCAGAGGTGGATTATGATGCGCTGGCTCTGAAGAAGGCGCAGCGGTTCGGAAAATAACGGACAGGGAGGATAAGACAGAGGTATGGAATATTTCATCATTGCGCTGCTGGTGCTGAATCTGATCGTGTCCGTTATGCTGCTGATAAAGCGCGGCGGAACAGAAACCGGAGATTCATATGCGGATATAGAGGATGCTGTTCATGACAGTGAGAAGCGTCTGGAAGACGGTCAGGCAGCCGTTTATAATCGAATCGATTCGGCCCGCGCGGAGCTTGTGCAGGCACAGAACCTGAGTATCCATACAATACAGGAGACAGTCAGCAAATCTTCCGAAAAATTCATTGATCGGCTGAATATGATGGACAAGCAGATGATCAATGCGTTGTCGGACATGGATAAGGAGCTGACGGATACGCTCACAAAAAATCTTGAAAACATCCGGAGCACCAATGAAAAGAAGCTCATAGAGCTGCAGCAGTCGGTGAATGAGAAGCTGGATAAGTCATTAAACGAACGGCTGGACTCGAGCTTTTCCAAGGTGACGGAGCAGCTCGGCGAGCTCTACAAGTCACTGGGTGAGCTTGGGAAAATGTCTTCGGATATCTCAAACCTGAACCGCTCCCTTGCAAATGTGAAGATACGCGGAACCTGGGGAGAGGCGCAGCTTCGGGACATTATCCGGGAAACCATGACGGCCTCGCAGTATGAGGAAAATGTTGTCACAAAGCCGAACAGCAATGACCCGGTTGAGTTTGCCATTAAAATTCCCTCAAAGGAAAATGCCGGCGAATTCATACTGCTTCCGATTGATTCCAAGTTTCCGATGGACCGTTACAATGATGTGGTGGATGCGTCGGAAAATGGAGACCGAACAGCACTGACTGCTGCGCTGAAGCAGCTTGAGCTTCGCGTGAAGAGTGAAGCCATGAAAATTCGGGATAAGTATATCAGTGTCCCGAAAACGACCAACTTTGCTATCCTGTATCTTCCGACAGAGAGCCTCTATGCTGAGGTGCTGCGGATCAATGGGCTGGCGGAGCAGTGTCAGAACCAGTACGGCATCATCATTGCAGGGCCGACGACAATCACGGCACTGCTGAATTCGCTGCGTGTCGGCTTCCAGAATCTGACGCTCAGCAGGAAAACAGATGATATCCGCAAGCTCCTGGTGGCGGTGCAGCAGCAATTTAATAAAATGGATGAGCTGATCGCGCAGACCCAGAAAAAGCTGACAGCTGCGACAGAAGCCAATGAGAAGCTGGCCAAGCGGTCCGGAATGATCCAGAAGCGGCTTTCAAAGATTTCCGCGGGCATGCCGGAGGAGGAGAGAGTCTTGCTGCCGGATCCCGGCACGGAATTCGGCTATATTGAGGAAGACAGACTTTCGGATACGGAGGATGAAGCGTAACAAAATGCGAATCGAATTCGTTTTTTAGAGTGAAGGATATTTTCAGGAGGTGTCAATGCTTACGCTGAAACAGGAAATCTGCAGAGATGCAGCGGCGGAAAAAATGGTTTCCGATTTCGTGATGGATCGTCTTGAGGAGCTGGTGGAAAACAATGAAAATCTGGAAGCAGAGGAAAAGGAGACCTTGCTTTCGGCTATCGGCTCGGCCGAAGACATTTCCCTGAACAGACAGCTGCGGGAGATGCTTCTGGACTGCATCAACGATGAGATCGACCGTCTGGAGGAGGAAGAGGCGTCCACGGTCCGGGAGCTGCCGGCAGCCGACCGGAACTATGTGCTCTCGGTGCTCGAAAAGGAGTATGCCGGGCATGAGGACGATGCGGCATACCCGGAGCCGGAGCTTGCGATCGGCATGGCAGAGGATCTTTTTGACTATGAGGAGCTTTTGTTCGGACTGAGCTGAGACAGGTATTCCAGGATATGCTCTGCCGTGGCACGGTCGGTTACGAGCTCGTTGATGTAGCGATTTTGCATGCAGAGTATCATGGCCTGTACCTTGTGACGGCCGGTGGCAATGGCGATGCGGTGCGGCGTGGCCATGATATCCGGCAGAGAGGCGGCGATCAGCTTCTCATTCAGCTCCAGCTCTGCCGGCTGCCCCTTCTGATTCAGCAGATACCCGCAGATGCTGCCGATGCAGTCTGTCTGCTTTGCGCGGTCTGCTTCCGAAATATAATCCTTGAGAACCGGATTGTTGAAGGGCAGGCTGGACTGACTTCCGATGCCGGTCAGCAGGAGGTCCATTCTCCGGGTGCAGGACAGTGTCTCTTCAATGATCGGCTCCTTTTTCATGGCTTTTCGTGCAGCCGGATCATTGATATAAACGGGGATATTCATAAAATAGCAGCTGCCGTTTGTTTTCTGTGCAATGGTGCGCACTAGATTTCTGGAGCCGTCCGAGGAATTCAGATGCCGGAAACAGCCGCAGAGCTGAACGGCAGTGATCGGTGTCTGTGTTTTCTGTTCCATGGCAGCCACAGCGCTGCGTATGGTTTTTCCCCAGCTGACGCCCATGATCATATTCGGCGTTAAAATTTGATTCAGGTAGGCCGCAGCAATGCGGCCTATTTCATTTTGTGCTTCGGCACGGGACATGTCCTTGGTATCCAGGACGATGACCTTGGACATGTGAAATTTTTCCGTCAGTGCCTGCTCCAGCGCAGCATGCCGTCGGTTTGGCCGGCGGATATTGATTTCCACAATGCCTTCTTCCCGGGCGGTTTGCAGAAGCTTTGCGACTCTGAAACGGTTGCAGTCGTACTGGCGTGCAATTTCCTGCTGTGTCATTCCCTGAGTGTAATAGAGATCTGCAATTTCCGCGAGAAGCGCGGAAGAACTCTCATCATTTATATTTTCATTCGGCATGAGTTTCTCCTTATCATTAAGCAGCGGATCATGGACTGCCCATAAATCAAAGTGAATAAGCGACATATCAATAAATCTATTATATCACAATGCTTAGATTATCGCACACACAAATGTTATGCCAATACACATATGTTACAAAAATAACGAGGGAAGATTGTGCAAATGTGATATAGAAAAACAAATGTGATTCATCTATGCTATGCGTATGCAACAAATGTTATTAAACAAAATATCTGTGAGTCAGGAAAGACTATATAAGGAGGCAAAGAATGAAGACATTGCGTAAGTTCAAGACGGTATTTAT
>CAVAXR010000142.1:0-4356 GCA_963592375.1 Oribacterium sp.
GGGCTATATTCTGTCGAATCCGCCCTACGGCGAGCGAATTGAGGACAAAAGAAATCTCCCGCTGCTCTATACGGAGCTGCGGGAGGCCTATGATGTCTTGAAGACCCGCGGCTGGAGCATGCACCTCATCACAGCCTGGGATATGGCGGAGAAGTATCTGCGCCGGGCCGACAGGAATCGGAAGATCTACAACGGCATGATGAAGACATATTTCTATTCCTACAATGCACGGCCGGTGGCTGCTGCGGGAAAGCCGGAAAAAAGGCCGGAGAAGAAAACGGACGGAAAATAAAAATAAACCTTAGGCGGTATAAGCATGGGATCGTTTCGATTTGATCTCATGCTTATTTTCGTACATACGAAGATCGGCCAGCTTGCAGAGCTCATCCATGAGATAGTAGTGACTTTCCGTGGAGAGGGCGTAGCCCGCGGCATAGGAAATGGCCAGGGCGTGTCCCTGATTGTACTGCCGGGCGCTATGGGCAAGATTTTTCAGAATGCTTTCGACCTCGGCATCACTGGTGCCTTCAATAATCATCATGAATTCATCGCCGCCGACGCGGTAGAGCGTGCAGTTGTCCCGGGCCGAGAGCTGCAGGATGCTGGCGAAGCCGGCAATGAGAAGGTCGCCCTGATCGTGCCCAAGGCCGTCATTGACCTTTTTGAGGTCATTCAGATCGAAGACCGCAACGGCACAGTTGCTTGTAGTGCTGCTGTTCTCCAGCTGCCGGAGCTTGTCCTGACAGGCGCGTTTGTTTTGTACGCCGGTGACATCCAGGTTAATGTTTTTTTCCGTGGAGCGCAGAATCTGCTCCCGGGAGAAAAGAGAAACCAGCATGAGAAGACAGAGACAGATGGCGCCGACAATATAACGCCGGAGCAGCTCCCAGCTGCCGCTGTCCATCGGACCGGACAGGAGCGAGGAGCTTCGAATCAGAATCGCCAGAATCAGTACAGCGGTAATGAGTGCGGCCGCGAAGGCCGGGAAACGCAGCTTTTTATGTGAAATCCGAGATGCGATATGCATGTTGTGCTTCCTTTCGAATCAGTGCAGCGTCAGAGAACAATGATCAGTCTGGCGAGCTCCCGGCCGAGACCGATGCGGGTGCCCTTCAGGGAAATGATGTAGTTGCCGTTGATTTCGGAAATCAGCGTGACATCTTCTCCGGCGACAAAGCCCAGAGCTTCCAGACGATGACGCAGCGTTTCGCTTCCGGCAATGCGGAGAATTTTGTGGGACTCGCCCTTGGCGGACAGATTAATGGGCATCATATGCAGCTTCTCCTTTCAGTCTGCTCGAGCGGCACCAGATATTTCTGTTCAAAGGCAGCGACGGGCAGCGGTGCGGAGAAGTAGTAGCCCTGAAATGCATCACAGCCCATTTTTTTTAGGAAATCCACCTGATCTGCCGTTTCTACGCCTTCGGTGATTACCGGCATATTCAGGGCATGCGCCATGTTGATGATGGCACGGAGGATGACAAGGCTGCGATGCCGATTCTCGGTTTCCCGCAGAAAGCCCATGTCGATCTTCAGAATGTCGGCATAAATGTCCTTCAGCATGTTAAGGGATGAATAGCCGCTGCCGAAGTCGTCGATTTCCAGCAGGAAGCCGGCCTTCTGCAGCCGGAGCAGCTGATGCTGCAGATCGGGTACGTCCTGCGTGAGTGTGCTCTCGGTGATCTCGAGATTCAGCTTGGCAGGCGGGATCTGATAACGCTCGGTGAGCTCCAGAAAATGCCGGTAAATGTCGATATAAAAGAAATCCTTTGCTGAAATGTTGACGGAGATATGACAGTTGGTGTAGCCGCGCCGGTGCCAGTCGCTGAGCTTTTTGGCGGCCAGTTCCCAGACAGCGGTATCCAGCCGGTGAATGAGACCGGTTCGCTCGAAGAGGGGAATGAAGTCGCATGGCGGCGTCACGCTTTGGTCCGAATGAATCCAGCGCACCAGGGCCTCTGCTCCCAGAAACTGTCCGCTTACGTCGACCTGAGGCTGCAGATAGATCTGGAACTCACCCTTTTTTAACGCTTCCTCAAAGGTGCCGGCCAGTGTCTTCTCATGCAGGGCATGGGCGAGCATCTCCGGCTTATAAAAGGCAACGCACTGCTCCAGACTCTCATGAATGGACTTTAGGGCAAGCAGCGCCTTGTCGCACATGGAGGCTACAGACTCCGTGGTATCTGTCACCTGGTAAATGCCGTAGGAAACCTTGATCCTGTACATGGCGCTGCCGAGGGCTGCCTGCAGGCGCGCGGTGCATTGCGTCATGATATCCGGCTGAAACTTATCCCTCCGGATCAGCATGGCGAAGCGGTCGTCTGCGATTTTGCCATAGAGCATATCCGGATCCGGCCAGCTTTTCAGGAGATCGGCTTCAATGCAGAGCAGCTCCGAAGCCTTGTCCCGGCCGAAAAGCTCGTTGATCAGCTTGAAGTCGCTGATGTCCGAACAGACAATGATATAGCTTCCGGGAACAGAGCTGAGCTTTTCTGCACAGCGCTCTTCAAAATATTTTCGATTCCAGACACCGGTCAGATCATCATGAGTCGCCTGGTGCCAGGCATGGACGATGCTTCGCCAGTTTTCGGGAATCTGATCCTGTTTCTCCGGGAGCAAGGTGTCCAGCAGTGAAAGAATGTATGCATCTGACATAATGTGCCTTCCCATGCAATTAGTTTTGTATAACTTATTTCGACATTATAGCCCCTGGGGCGGGGGAAATCAAGAGAGTCGGGAAGCGCATCATAGATTTCTTCATTGAATCAGGAAGTCCGGCATGTTAAAATGGCTATAATTATTGGGAAGAAATTTATTCAGGGGGCATCATATGAGGATCATTTTTGCAACCCACAATCAGGGAAAGCTGCGCGAAATCCGGGAGATTATGGCGGACATTTCATCGGAGGTTGTTGCGAAGTCTGAGCTGGGGATTGAGTTCGAGCCCGTGGAGAACGGCAGAAGCTTTGCGGATAATGCAGAGCTGAAGGCTGTGGGCATCCGGAACTATATGAAGGAGCATGGCATGCTGGAGGCCGGAGACGTGATCATGGCGGATGACTCCGGTCTCTGCGTGGACTGGCTGCGGGGGGCACCGGGCATTTACTCCGCAAGGTACCTGGGAGAGGATACGAGCTACGAGATCAAAAATGCACATCTGATTGAAAAACTGAAGCACGCGGAGGGCGAGGAACGGGCAGCCCATTTCACCTGCAATATCTGTGCGGCCTTTGCGGATGGACGTGTGTTCCATACCGAGGGAATCTTCCCGGGGCAGATTGCGAAGGAACCGAAGGGAGAAAACGGCTTCGGCTATGACCCGATTCTGTACCTTCCGGAGTATGGCAAAACCTCGGCGGAGCTCAGTGCGGAGGAGAAAAACCAGATTTCTCACCGCGGCAAAGCACTGCGGGAAATGCGGCGGGTGCTGCAGTCTGTGCAGGAAAACGATGAGAAGCTGGCTGCGCGGAGTGTGGAACCGCGAAAAAACCATAAGAAGCTGCTGGTGGTCAGTGATTCCCATCGCTACGATGAGAAGCTGCTGTCTGTGATTGAGCAGGAGAAGCCCTTTGACGCACTGATCCATCTCGGAGATGTGGAGGGCTCAGAGACGCGCCTCATGTACAGCGCCGGCGCGGGTGTACAGTGCTGCTTTGTGGCGGGAAATAATGACTTTTTTTCATCGCTTCCGGCAGAGATGGAGGTAAGCTTTTCCGGTACGCGCTGTTTTCTTACCCATGGACATCGTTATGGTGTCGGCATGGATGTACAGCGGCTGGCGGAGGAGGCCCGGAGCCGGAACTGCAGCATCGCGATGTTCGGGCACACGCACCGGCCCTTCCTGCGCGTGGTGGAAGGAGTGGTTTGTCTGAATCCGGGCTCCGTCAGCTATCCGCGGCAGTCGGATCGGCGCTGCTCCTACATGGTGATTGATGTGTCGCCAAAGGGAGATTTTGAATTTCATCAGAAATACCTCTGATGGTTTGCAGGAGAGGAACCGTTATTTATTAAAGGAGAAAGCTATGACAGAATTTATGGAGAAGCTGGAGGCGCTTCGTATCAGCCCGGTGATTGTACTGGATGATCCGGAGGATGCGGTGCCTCTTGCACGCGCCCTGCAGGCAGGCGGACTTCCGATGGCAGAGGTGACCTTCCGGACGTCGGCGGCGGCAGAATCGATCCGCCGCATTGCGGAGGAGTGCCCCGAGGTCTATGTTGGGGCCGGTACTGTACTGGATCGTGAGCAGTGCGCCCGGGCCGTGGCTGCAGGTGCACGTTTTATCGTGGGACCGACCTTTTCCGACGAGGTGGCGCAGTATGCCATTGGACACGGCATTCCCTACTGCCCCGGCACCTG
>CAVAXR010000143.1:0-3856 GCA_963592375.1 Oribacterium sp.
CCATTGAGGAGCTGGGCAGCAGCCGGGAGTTCTACCCGGAGGCACCGGAGTCCGGACTGTACATTTTCCCGGAGGGAACCCCGGTTGGTGAGGATGCGCCGACATTACTCGGACTGAATGATGCAATTCACGAGTACGAGATCACCTCGAACCGTGTGGACTGCTACAGTGTGATCGGTCTTGCCCGTGAGGCAGCGGCTACCTTTAAGAAGGACTTCATTCCGCCGAAGGAGAAGGCTTCCGGCAACGATGAGAACGTCAATGACTACCTCTCTGTTGAGGTGGTGGACACAGACCTCTGCCCCCGCTATACCGCGAGAGTGGTGAAGAACATCAAGCTGGCACCGTCACCGAAGTGGATGCAGGTGCGTCTCGCCTCCGCCGGCATTCGACCGATCAACAATCTGGTCGACATCACAAACTATGTGATGCTGGAGTACGGTCAGCCGATGCATGCCTATGATTACGATCTGGTAAGAGGTCATAAGATCATCGTGAAGCGTGCTGAGGACGGACAGATCTTCGAGACCCTGGATCAGCAGGAGCGGAAGCTTGACCATACCGTGCTGACCATCTGCGATGCAGAGGGCGCCATCGGTGTGGCCGGCATCATGGGCGGTCAGAATTCGAAGATCACCGACGATGTGAAGACGATGGTGTTCGAGGCCGCAACCTTTGACGGCACCAACATTCGTCTGTCTGCCAGAAAGATCGGTGACAGAACCGATGCATCCGCATACTTCGAGAAGGGCCTCGATCCGAACCTCGCAGAGCGTGCCATCAACCGTGCCTGCGAGCTCGTGGAGGAGCTTGACGCCGGAGAGGTTGTCGGCGGCATGATCGACGTTTACCCGGTGAAGCGTGAGGCCTCCGTTGTGAAGTGCACCGTGCAGGAGATCAACGATCTCATCGGCTTCGACCTGACCGCTGAGGAAATGAAGGCGATTCTGGAGCGCATTGAGCTCGCCACAGAGATCGACGGCGGGAATCTGACGGTGACTGCGCCGACCTTCCGTCAGGATATCCACAGAATGTGCGACGTGGCGGAAGAGGTTGCCCGTTTCTACGGCTATGCGAATGTGCCGATGAGCCTGCCGAGCAGTGATGTGGCCGGCGGCCTGGCACCGGATCTTGCCATTAACGAGAAGGTTCGTCATGCGGCTGAGGCACTTGGCTATTCACAGGCCTATATGTATTCCTTCGAGTCTCCGAAGGTGTACGACAAGCTGCTGCTGCCGGAGGATGCACAGGAGCGGCAGCAGATCCGCATCATGAATCCGCTGGGAGAGGATTTCTCCGTGATGAGAACCACCTCCATGAACGGCATGCTGACCTCACTCTCCACGAACTACAACCGGAGAAACAAGGCGGCAAAGCTCTATGAGATGGCCAACATTTACCTGCCGAAGCAGCTGCCGCTGACAGAGCTTCCGGACGAGCGGATGCAGCTGACGCTCGGCTTCATCGGCGAGGGCGATTTCTTCAGCCTGAAGGGTGATGTGGAGGTGATCCTCAACCGTCTCGGCATGAACGGACGCTTCAAGTATGAGGCCGCTTCCTGCGACAAGAGCTATCTCCATCCCGGCCGGAGAGCCGACATTTCCTACGAGGGACAGAAGATCGGCTTCCTCGGTGAGGTGCATCCGGAGGTGCTGGAGAACTACTCCATCGGCGAGCGTGCCTATGTGGCTGTCATCGACATGAAGAGTGTATATCCGTTCGCAGAGGACAAGACCAAGTATGTGCCTCTGGCAAAGTTCCCGGCCGTAAGCCGTGACTTCTCCATGCTTGTGCCGCATGCGGTGAGCGCCGGCTCCATCGAGGACATCCTCGTACAGCGCTGCGGAAAGCTTCTGGAAAATGTGAAGCTCTTCGACATCTACGAGGGCGCACAGGTAAAGCAGGGCTTCAAGTCCATGGCCTATACCGTGACACTCCGCGCAAAGGACCACACCCTGACCGATGACGAGATCAACGGCACCGTGAAGAAGATCCTGAACGGCCTCGAGAGAATGGGCATTGAGCTGAGATCGTAAAACAGAAAAGTGATGGAAAAAGGAATGAAGAGCAGCCGCCGATGACCGGGGCTGCTCTTTTTGCATGATGGCGGCGCGTTGACACTTGTGACGATGCAAGGTAAAATTTAAATAGGATTACTTCATTATACGGAGATAAAAATACGATGATAAAAGTTTTATTCATTTGCCACGGCAATATCTGCCGGAGCGTGTCTGCACAATACATTTTTCAGAATATGGTGAAGGAACGTGGACTTTCGGAGCAGTTCCGGATCGACTCGGCGGCGACCTCCCGGGAGGAGCTTGGCAACAGCATTTACCCGCCGATGAGAGAGGCGCTGGAGCGGCACGGGATTCCGATCGGGACGCATCGGGCACGGCAGCTGGTGCGTGCAGATTATGAGGATTATGATTTTCTGATCGGGATGGATGAGGAGAATCTGTTCTACATGAAGAGAATTCTCGGTACGGATACAGAGCAGAAGCTTCACTATCTCATGGAGTATTCCGGGCGGCCGAAGGAGATCATCGAGGATCCGTGGTATACACGGGATTTTGAGCACTGTGTCAAGCAGATCATGGAGGGCTGTGAAGGTCTTCTGACGGAGCTTGAGCGGTGAAGAATTATGGAGATTGGACGCTGCAGAGAACGGGATATCCCTGCAATGATCCGTATCTGATGCTGAACCAGGATGAAATATACGAGCTGGAAAGTGAAAGCAAAGACGGAAGAACCAAATTTGTTCTGAGAAAAGCATTTGAGTAAAAGCAAGTGCAGAGCAATGAGGATGGAAATGCACAAGCTGTTATGAGGAAATAACCATTATGAAACATCTGAATATCCCGGTCGGGATTTCTGATTTCACGGAAATCCGGCGAAACGGATTTTATTATATTGATAAATCAGGGCTCATCGAGGATCTGCTGAGGACGACGTCGACAAAGGTGACGCTGATCACGCGGCCACGCCGCTTCGGTAAGACACTGGGGATGAGCATGCTGGAGAGCTTCTTTGATATTCGTAAGGATAGCAGGGAGCTCTTTGCCGGACTTGAAATCGTGAAGAATCAGACGCTGTGCAGTGAATGGATGAACCAGTATCCCACCGTTTTCGTATCCTTCCGTCAGGTGGACGGACTGGATTTTGAGGGCGGCTTTGGCATGCTCACAATGGTGTTGGCAGATCTGTTTAATCGGCATTTGTATCTTTTGGACAGTCCGACGGCAACAGAGTTTCAGAAGACGGCGTTTTCACATATTGCAGGCGGACATGCCTCGGTGAAGGAAGCGAAGAGCAGTCTGGGGCTTCTGACGAGTATGCTGCGGGATTATTACGGAAAACAGGTTATTCTTTTGATTGATGAGTATGATGTTCCGGTGGCTAAGGCTAACAGTCATGACTATTACGGCGAAATGCTGGATGTTATGAAGGGAATCATGCAGGCCCTGAAGGACAATCAGGCACTTCGCTTTGCCGTGATTACCGGCTGCCTGAAGATTACAAAAGAAAGTATTTTTACCGGCACTAACAATTTCGTATCGGATACCATCACGGACTCCAGGCTCAATGAGCACTTCGGCTTTGTACAGCAGGAGGTGGATCGGATTCTGCGGGATGCGGAGGCAGAGGAGTATGCAGAAAGCATGAGAACCTGGTATGATGGCTATCATTTCGGAGATTTTGATGTGTACTGTCCCTGGGATGTGATCAATCATGTCGACCGGCTTCGGGGGGAACCGGGGGCAAAGCCGCAGGCATATTGGATCAATACCAGTGGGAATGAACTGGTAAAACGCTTTGTCGATAAGGCAAATAAGACAACAAGGGATGAGATTGA
>CAVAXR010000143.1:3866-4314 GCA_963592375.1 Oribacterium sp.
CCTGGGATGTGATGAATTATCTGCGGGATCTTCAGTATAACCCGAAGGCAAAGCCGGCTGGCTACTGGAAAAACACCAGTGATAATGCCGTTATACGATCCTTTGTGGACTATGCCGGCGGAGCAATTACAAAGAAACTGGAAATACTGCTGGCAGGCGGATATATTCAGCAGAGGATCGACGAAAATCTGACATATGACTATTTGCATGCCTCGGAGGAAAATTTGTGGAGCGTGCTTTACCTTACCGGATATCTGACAAGGGTGCGGGAAAATGAGTTGGATTCTTCACTGCCGGAGGGAATGACGGCTCTCATTATTCCCAATGCGGAGATCCGGGAAATCTTTGAAACAAGCGTGGTGCATTGGTTTGATGACAGTGCGAGAGGCTGGAACCGGAAAGACCTGTTTGATGCGGTATGGAAGGGCAACAGTGAGAAACTGACGAC
>CAVAXR010000144.1:0-4309 GCA_963592375.1 Oribacterium sp.
AGCATGAGGTGGAACTGCTGATGTGTCAGATCCGGATGAATGAACTGCAGATGCGGCAGGAGTTCTGCAAAGAGGAGCAGGTACTGGAATTGTATCAGCAGTCCAAACTCCAGAATATGCCTCAGATCACTCCAGATCATAAGCGAAAGATCCTGCTGGATGCGGTCACCTGGAAATATGACTGTGTCCAGCAGTACAAGAAGATCTGCTTTCAGTTTGCAGAGGCGGTTATCGGCAGGGAGCGTGGCAAAGGCTCCCGAAATCTGAACCAGGAGCATTTTATCGAGCAGTTCATCCGAAAAGCAAATGAACTGCCGGAAGCAAATCGCCGTGTGCTGGATCTCTTGTATGAGACGGCGTGGCACACGATTTTCATGTTCAAATATGGTGTTGCACCAAATGCGGTGCCGGCTCCCTGGTATGACAAGACGGGAGGCGCAGAGGAATGAGTAACGTGAGAAGTGCTGCAAGGATTGCAGTCAACGAAAATCTGGACTGCTATGAGAACCTGGAAAATGCCATTGTTCTGCAGGCGGTCAAGGACTATAAAAAAGTCCTTCATCATCTGGAAAATAACCCGAAAAATCGGGATGCTCTGCACGAGAAGGTGAGACTGGAAAAATTCTTCCGTTCCCAGTGGTACGGTGTTCTCACAGATCTTGAACCGGAACGCCTCATGGCTGGAGTAAAAGAGCGTGTGCGGCATGAAGCAATTGAGAGCAGAAAAAAGAAAGCGGAAAAGCTGCGCAGGAAAGCAGAACGGGAAATGAAGAACCTGCTGCGTCTGCTTTTGGATGCCGGGGCTGTATTTGTGCCGGAGAAGATCGCAAGGCTGAAGGTGAACTGATGGACGGAATCGGCCAGAAAGGAGGAGGCAAAATGGCAGAGGAAAAGAACACAGCGGTCACGGAGCCAGACCGGGGAGAACAGACGGATTATCTGGAACAGGCCAGAAAACTGGCCGATTCCTATCGGCTTCTGGTTCACAGGCGGGATTTGCTCCGCCAGCAGTATGAGGATTCCAAGTCGTGGTTTTACACCAAAGAGGAAATTGTCTATAAATTGTCGCAGGGCGCACATGAGGAATCCGAGCGCGTGCAGACCAGCGGGCTGTCGAATCCGGTGGAGCGGACCGTCCTCAACTGTGACAAGGTGTTGGCGTCTATGAATCGGGAGGTACAGACCCAGCGTACCGAGCAGTTTCTGGAGCCGTACTATGAAGTCTGTGAGCAGATTGAATTGTTCGAGGTCGGGCTTCGTAGTCTCCGGGGCCAGACCCGGCTTGTGGCAGAGCAGCTGTTTGTGGATGGAAAGAAGCAGACGGAGATCACAGGGGCAGATGGGAACAACCTGACCCGGAGAACCGTAGTCCGGGAAAAGGAAAATGCCCTTATTGGAATAGCCGACACAATTTGCCGGTATCAAAGGAAGTGAGGTGGAACATGAAGCAGGAAGTGACCGCAGAGATGCTTCAGTACGCAGTGGATGTATGCGGAAAGTACCGGGAGATCCGAACATTGGGTACGGAAGCAGAAACCGCATGGAAGCAGAGCCTCGCATTGATGGAAGAGGCAAAATATTCTGGTGAGAGGGAAATGTATGAGCGTGAAGCAGCAGAGGAACTGGAAGCATACACAGCCGCCCGCAGTTGGCTGAAACTGGTGAATGCCACAGTGTCCAAAGTAAGAGAGGAAAAAGCAAGACTGGTTTTGAAGCAGAACTGCCTGGAAGGGGTAACCATGAAGGCCGTTGTGGTGGACAAAAAGCTGGGAACTTATATGAGCCGGTCTACTGCGACCCGGTATAAAAAGAGGGGACTTGAGGAGTTTTCCCGTCTTTTGGTTCCTCTTCGGAGCCGATTGGAAGAGATGGAGAAAAATATTTATAAAAATGAGCCGGTTTGAAGCAAAGAGAGCCACTTTGAGCCAAATTCTCTCTTAACCGTACATCGGCTTTTTGCTATACTTTAAACTAGGAAAAATAAGAGAAACGAAGGCGTGAAAAGTGCTGGGAGCATATATGTTGCCCGGTATTTTTTACGCCTTTTTACATTTTATGCCGCCTTGAAGTTCAATCTCTGGCGGCTTTTTGGTATCAACATGGAGGTGATATCCTGATGGGAAGAAAGAAAAGCAATGCCCGGCAGGTAGCGCATGGGCGTAAGATCCATGTCAATAAATACATCAATCAGCGTGAAAAAACAAAGCCGTGCCGCAAGTCGGCGGTATCTTGGAAGCCAGCTCCGGAGGAAACTCCGTTTCATGAGATGCCGACTTACCAGTGGCCGACCACGCGGACGCCGAAGCAGTATGAGATCTGGTTCGCCGAGTTGGGTGACCATTCCGGCACTTCGGTGCAGAGCGGAACCCGGCCGGTGCTGGTCATCAGCAATGACGTGGCGAACCGCAATTCTCCAATCATCACGGTGATTCCGCTGAGTTCCAAGCTGAAGAAGCTGGAACTTCCGGTACACGTTGTACTTATGGAGAAAGATTGTGAGATGTTCCGGGATGAGCATCTGGAAGATTCCATCCTGCTGGTGGAACAGATCACGACCATCGACAAGGTGGTCTTATTCAATCGGCTCTGCCGTGTAACCTCTCCCCGGAAGAAGCAGGAGATCGAAGCCGCTGTCACAAAGCAGTTTGCGATGTGCTCTGCACACATGAGAGGGGAGGCGCAGGCATGATGGATATCAAGAACATTCCGGGTAAGCTAAAAACGACCTGCCAGTTCTGCGTCTGGAAATTTGAAAAGCGCAATGGTCAGAAGACCAAGATGCCGTATAATCCGGCAACTGGAGAACGGGCCAGGATCAATGACCTGCGTACCTTTGCTGATTTCAAGACTACGCTCGTTACTTATGCGATGGGCGGCTACGATGGCATCGGCATTGCAGTCGGAAACGGCATCGGTGCTTTTGATATCGACCACTGTATCCGTGAGGACGGTACGCTGAATGATACGGCAGATACTGTCCTTTCTATTTTTCCTACGGCATACGTTGAGAAGTCACCATCCGGAAAAGGACTGCGTGGCTTTTTCTGTGTGCCGGAGGACTACGTCTACGATAAGACGGTCTACTACATCAATAACCGCAGCAAAGGTCTGGAAGTGTATATGCCCGGTGCGACAAACCGTTTCGTCACCGTAACGGGAGATGTTTACCGCACAGGTGAGATCCCCAATGACGAAACGGCGATGACCACACTGCTGGACACGCTGATGAAGCGGAACAAGCAGGTACAGCAGAATCACTTCCAGCACCATTCGTATCTGGATGATGAGGCAGTCATCGCACACGCCAACGAAGCCAGTAACAGTGACAAGTTCAAAAAGCTGTATGCCGGTGACTGGGAAGCTCTCTATGGCAGCCAGTCGGATGCGGATATGGCGTTACTGTCCATTTTGGCATTCTGGTGTGGCTGCGATGAGGAGCAGATGGACCGCATCTTCCGTACTTCCGGCCTGATGCGTGACAAGTGGGATCGCAAACAGGCTGGTTCGACTTATGGTGCAATTTCCATCCGCAATACCGTCAATACCTGTGCAGCCGTGTATATGCCGGTCAATGCACAGGATATTGTGGATGAAGAGTTTTCCAATCTCGACCCCGGTGATAAGGCAGCAGAACTTCAGCCGGACATCAGTAAACTTACGCTATCGCTGGACGAAATGGCTCCACATACAAACCCGCGCTATGGCCGGGATGAAATCGGTATGGGCAATATGTTCGCCGATTTCTTCAAGCCGATTGCCCGGTATAATAGCGAGCGAGGCATCTGGTATGTCTATGATGGCGTAGTCTGGCAACCGGATACAGAAAATCTCAAAGTAGCAGAACTGGCGAAGCTGCTGGCAGACAAGCTGTATGTATTTGCTCTGACGATTACGGAAGAAGATGCCAGAAAGCGATTTATCGACCGTGTTCGGAAACTCCAGCTCCGTAAGCACCGAGATACGATGTTGAAGGATGCAAAGTCTGTATTTCCACTGTCCATGAAGCAGTACGATCAGGATATTTACCTCTTCAACTGTAAAAATGGAACACTGGATCTGCGGACAATGGAGTTCCGGGAACACCGCCCGGAGGACTATCTCACAAAGGTGTCTCCAGTCATCTATGATCCGGAAGCAGACTGCCCACGCTGGCGGACGTTCATCACAGAAATCATGCAGGGCGATAAGGCGAGAGCGGACTATCTTCAGAAAGCAATCGGCTATGCTCTGACAGGTGACACACGCATGGAATGTCTGTTTATTCTCTATGGCCCGACCTCCCGAAATGGTAAGGGAACCACAATGGAGA
>CAVAXR010000145.1:0-4240 GCA_963592375.1 Oribacterium sp.
GGCCAGTATCACGCTGCCCGGCACCGGCATGGCTTTGATCTCAGCCGCCTTTGCTTCCGCAGCAGCCTCCTCTTCCTCGATTTCCAGGGCAAAGTCACCCACCGACTTCTCGCTGACCGCTTCCATGAAGCTGACATTTTCATCCCAGGTAAAGGCAGGATTGCCGAATTTATTCACCTTCTCCGGATCCAGACCGTCATCCGGGAACGGCACCTCCGGCGCCGCCTCCACAAGCTCCGGTACTGTCTCTGCTGCTTTGTCCTCCGGACTCTCTGCTTCACCGGCTGCCTCCGCCTCCGGCTCCTGAACATTCACGTCCGCTGCCGTCTGCTCCGCCTCGCCATTCTCTTCTTCTCCGGCATCCGTTTCCGCCGTCTCCGGTGCCTCCCCGGCTTCCGCTGCTCCGGCGCTCTCTGCCGCCTCTATATCCGTATCTTCCGCAGCTGCTTCCCGAGCCGGCGCATCCTCTGCCGCCTGTTCTGCCGCGGCATGCTTTTCTTCTGCGCCCTCTGCTTCAGCATTCTCTGCTGTCTCCTCAGCTTCTGCCGTCTCCGCACAAATTTCCTCTGCACACGTCTCAGCCACAGCAGCCTCTTCCGTACAGATCTCCGTGAGCTCCGTCTCCGCATCCTCAGCAGAATCTTCTGTTTCAGCCCCCTCTGCTGCAGGCTCTGTCACTGCCGCCTCTGATTCCTCAGCAGCTTCCACACGTGTTTCGGCGGCAGCCTCCTCCGGCAGCTGTTCCGCAGAGTCTTCCTCAGCGCTCTCTGTTTCCGCAGTTTCCGCTTCCGGCCTGTCAGAGCTTACTGCAGCATCTGCATCAGAAGAAGCCGCTCCGGCACTCTCCGCAAGCGCCTCCTCCGGCAGCTCCGGCGCGAAAGCATTATCCTCTGCATCAGAAGCAGCCTCCGATCTCTCGGGGGCTGTTTCTTCTTCATTCATCATATTCGGAGCTTCGTGCAGGTCAGCCTCACCGGCCCCGGAATATGCTTCCTCCAGCTCAATGGCATCCGGTGCAAACTCCTGCTCTACCTGTGCAAACTCCTCATCCGAAAACTCCACCGCCTCTGTCGGCTGCTTCTCCTGCTCCGCGGCAGCACGTGCTTCCCGCTCGTTCGCCTTCAGCAGCTCCAGCTCCAGACGCTCCTCAGCATCCAGATAAGATTCCTCCGGGCGCGACTGAAGATACCGCTGCAGAGACTGCTCTTCCGCAGGCTTCCGCGCCGGCCTATACTCATATTTCGGAATCTGATAGTTCCGCTTCGGTGCGGTAAAGCCGGATCCGAGATCCAGCAGCAGACCGCAGTTCGGACAGTAGCGATAGCCCTCCGGAACCTCCATTTTACAATACTTACAATTCATAGTATTCTGCCTTCTGATGTGATTATAGTCTTCTCCCTACAATACCACATATTGAGGCAGCAAGGCAATACCTTCATGACCGGCAGCACGGCGCTCCGCTCAGCGGCAGCCTCTGCAGGCCTCGCAGGCACTTGCGGTTGCCGCACAGCCGCCGAGGGCCGTTTCCCGAAGCTCCGCAGGAAGACGTTTGCCCACGATCAGCATGGCCTCCAGCATCTGGTCGAAGGGAATCAGCTGATGAATGCCGGCCAGTGCCATTTCCGCAGCAGCCAGCGCATTGGCAACACCGGCAGCATTCCGGTTCTGACACGGATACTCTACGAGGCCGCCCACCGGGTCGCAGACAAGCCCCAGCATGTTCATCAGCACCGTGGAGGCCGCATCAAAGCACTGCTGCGGCGTTCCGCCCAGAAGCTCCACTGCCGCGGAGGCCGCCATCGCAGAGGCCACGCCGACCTCTGCCTGACAGCCGCCCACTGCACCGGCCACGGTGGCATTCCGCATGGCAAGATAGCCCACCGCAGCAGCATTGAACATCGCCGCCACGATTTCCGCATCCGAAAATGCCTGACACTCCTGCAGGGCCAGCAGCATGCCGGGCACCACGCCGGCAGAGCCGGCTGTCGGTGCTGCCACAATGAGACCCATGGATGCATTTGTCTCCAGCACTGCCATCGAATAGGTAATCGCCCGCTGCAGCACCGGTCCGCAAATGCTTTTATCCTCCCGGAAATGCAGATCCAGCTTCCGGGCTTCGCCGCCGATGAGTCCGCCCATGGAACGAATCGGCTCCTGAATCGGCGTCCTTGCCGAGCTCTGCATGATTTCCCATGCCTTCTGCATCCGGACATTGACTGCCTCCGTACCGGTCTCGCCCAGCTCGATCTCGCGCTGCCGCATCACCTCCGAAATCGGAAGGCTGTGCGTCTCGCAAAGCGCCAGCAGCTCCGCTGCCGATTTAAAATCCATACTCATTTTCTGCCTCCTCAGGACTGCACGATCATCACGTCATGAATATTCGGGTTAAGCCGGAGCAGCTGATCCACATCCTCCGGCAGCCGCTCATCGGATTCCACGATCGTGTAGGCCCTGCTGCCCTTTTCCTCCCGGAACAGGCGCATAAAAGCGATGTTCACGCCGCGGTCGCTGAGCGTTTTTGTGATGTGCGCCACTACACCCGGCTTGTCCTGCTGCACCACGATCAGCGCATTGTATTCACCCGTGAAGTCTACCTCCACACCGTTGATCCGCACGATTCGCACCTTGCCGCCGCCGAGAGACTCGCCCCGGATCGTCATCACCTGCCCGAAGGCATTTTCCATCCGGATATCCACCGTATTGGGATGCACCTCTGTTTCCGCCTCATTCGGTGTAAAGCGATAGGCAATTCCCCGCTCCTCGGCGATCCGGAAGGAATCCCGGATGCGGCTGTCGTCGGCAGAGAAGCCCATGATACCGCCCAGCAGCGCCCGGTCCGTCCCATGACCGTGATAGGTTTTGGCGAAGGAGCCGTAGAGCGTAAAATCCACCCGGATAAGCGGCGGTGTGATCATCTTCTGCGCCAGATACGCGATGATTTCTGCGCCTGCCGTATGCGAGCTGGAGGGTCCGATCATATTCGGACCGAGTACATCAAAAACGCTGATAAATGCCATTAAGCTCCTCCTTCATTTCCAAAAGTTTACATCCTCGAAACTGTTTCGAAGTGTTGGTGTATCCAGTATAGTACAATTATTTAATAATTCAAATTTATATATATTATTATTTCGATAATTATTTTTTAATGGTTTTGTCTCAAAGCGGCACATACCCGGGCAGGTACCTATAGTCAGTTTCCCCGCCGGCGCATTACAAAAAAGGGGCAGATTTCCAAACGGAATCTGCCCCTTGCACAAAGCTTATATTTCTGTAATTGTCTCGCGTTACACTGCCTTAATGTATACCTGCACTGCCTCATAGTCAGCTGTGGAGATCGGAAGAGTATAGCCTGCATTCTTCAAGGCTTTTCCGGACATTCTGCAGACAGCAGCGCCCGCCGATGCCCTGATCTCGCTCTCGTACGCGCTTTCCTCTCCGGATTTCCGGCCTTCCAGCACCTGAATCTCATAAACAGCATCGTCAGCAAGTCCCGGCACATTGACATGATACGGACGCTGATTTCCCTCTACACCGCAATAAACCGCAGTAAGCAGCGCCTCTGTTTTGTCCTCACTCACCATTTCCCATGCCGTGCAGATGTCATCCAGACCTGTCAGTCTGTAATAATCGCCGTACTGAATCAGCTTGTAGAACTTTTTGAAGGTGCGAATCTGCTCCTTCGCTTCCTCCTTCTCCTCTGCTGTCATCTTTGTGATATCCAGCTCATAGCCGAAGGTTCCCGCCATAGCCACACAGCCACGGGTATGCAGTGAGGTTACTCTGCCGGTCTGATGGTTCGGCACCGCGCTGACATGCGCGCCCATTGTGGACACCGGATAGCCCAAAGATGAGCCGTACTGAATGCTTACACGATTGATGGCGTCCGTATTGTCAGACAGCCAGATCTGCGGTGTGTAATACATCATGCCGGCATCATATCTTCCGCCGCCGCCGCTGCAGCCCTCAATGAGTACCTCAGGGAATCTCTGATGCAGCTGCTCCAGAACATAGTAAAGTCCCAGAATGAAACGATGCGCAAACTCTCCCTGATGCTTTGCCTCCAGTGTATTGCTGTATTTATCGCACATGCTGCGGTTCATATCCCACTTCACATAGCTGATCGGTGCATTGGACAGAATATCGCTCATTCTCTCCAGAATATAATCGCAGACCTCTCTTCTGGAGAAATCCAGCAGAAGCTGATTTCTGCCGAGACACGGCTTTCTGCCCGGTGCTGTAA
>CAVAXR010000146.1:0-4236 GCA_963592375.1 Oribacterium sp.
GGTACAGACGGCGCGCATTTTCGCGAATTCCCTTTTCATCGTAGAGGTAAAAAGGGGTAGGATAGCTTTCTGCAATGTTCTTCACCTGCTCCAGTGTGACATAAGCTTTTTTCATAAATTCTCCTCTTCATTATACAGTTAAAACCGGGCCCCTCCTCAGGACGATGCCGGGATTTGTTTCAAGCCCAAAAATCCCGGGTCCTCAGGACTAGGCCTCAATCACTCTCATGATGTTGGTGCTGGTCGCCATCTGATTCTTGGTCAGTCTGGATACCACACCGGCGGTGATGACACAGATGTCTCCGCTCTCCACCAGATCTCTGTCCTTCAGCTCCTGCATGGAGGATTCAAACAGCTCGTCGGTGGTATCGGCTCTTCTGGCCCAGATCGGATATACACCCCAGTACAGCATCATCTGGCGCACCGTGGTCTGGCTCGGAGAGAGTGCCACGATCTGGGAAGACGGTCTGTACTTGGAGATCATGCCGGCGGTAATACCGGTCAGTGTCGGTGCGATCAGTGCCTTGGCGTGCAGCTCATTGGCCGTGGTCACGGAAGCGGCGCAGACAGCATTTCCCACAGTGGCATAGACATGCTGCTCCACCTCACGATTCTGGTATGCCTTGTAATCCACAAACTGCTCAGTATATTCCACGATGGAGGCCATCATCTCCAGTGCCTCTACCGGGTACTTGCCGTTTGCCGTCTCACCGGAAAGCATCACGGCATCGGTTCCGTTGTATACAGCATTCGCAACGTCGGTCACCTCAGCACGGGTCGGACGCGGGTTCCGGATCATGGAATCCAGCATCTGGGTGGCGGTGATTACCAGCTTACCCTGGAAGTTACACTTCCGGATAATCTCCTTCTGCAGCTGCGGCAGCATCTTGGCCTCTACCTCTACACCCAGGTCGCCTCTGGCCACCATGATGCCGTCGGACTCCTTAATGATCTCGTCCAGATTGTCAAGGCCCTCCTGGGACTCGATCTTAGCGATGATCTTCATGTGGGAGCCGGCATCATCGATCAGTGTGCGGATCTCGCGAATGGCATCCGCATTCCGGATGAAGGAAGCCGCAACAAAATCATAGCCTACCTCGATACCGAACTTGATATCCTCGATATCCTTCTCCGTAAGGGACGGAAGACGGATCGGCACATTCGGCACATTAACGCCCTTGCGCTCGCCCAGCTCGCCGCCGTTCACAACCGTGCAGCGAATCTCACAGCCGTCCACCTCATCAACCGTCAGTCCGATAAGACCGTCATCGATCAGGATGGTATTGCCCGGCTTCACATCCTCGTTGAGGCCGGCATAGTTAATGTACACCTTTTCTGCGTTGCCCACGCACTCCTCGGTGGTAAGCGTAAACTTCATGCCCTCGCTGAGTGCCACCTTCCTGTGCTCCTCCAGCACACCGGTACGGATCTCCGGTCCTCTGGTATCAAGCAGGGCTGCGATGGGACGTCCGCTCTCCTGGCGGGCCTGCTTCAGAAGCTCCAGTCTCTGCAGATGCTCGTTGTGATCACCGTGAGAGAAGTTGAAGCGGGCAACATCCATGTTCTTTGCCAGCTTCAGCAGGGTTTCGTAATCATTCTCATTGGGTCCCAGTGTGCAAACAATCTTTGTTTTTCTCATAGAATCTCCTTTTTATTCTTACTCCTCATCAGCGCGTCATCCGAAAATCCCCCCAGATTCCGGCTTCCGCGCTCTATTTCTCAATATTCAGCTCAGTGCATTCGGTAAATGTTGTCGTATCCGCCCCTCCGGCGCCGGCCGGTGAGATGGAAAAATATCGCTACGTTCAGGAGCGACAGCAGGATCGACATTCTCGATCCCAGATCTGTATACGGATTCAGCAGATTCAGTACATAAAGCACAATTTCCAGAATCGCCAGAAATTTCGCCTTGATCGGTACAATAAAGTAGATCAGGAAGGTGGCATCCGGAAAGGTCAGTGCATAAGCCAGAAAAATGCTGAAGGTCATATAGACCGGATACAGCTGCAGGGAATACCCGGTAATGAGATAAAATGCAATACTGCCGACAACCAGCAGCAGCACGCCCATTACAAAAAAGAAGTTGTACTTAAAGGTTCCCCAAACGCGCTCCAGAGTCTGCCCCAGACTGTAGTACAGATAAATACCGATCGCAGCCCAGATAAGACTTCGGGACGGATAAAAGAAAAGGAAGGTAACCAGCCGCCAGATATGACCGTGCAGAATGGCCTCCGGATCCAGATCCAGATAGAAATAGTAGAAATTCGGGTCAAAGTACTGAATCAGAAATCCCACAGCATACATCACACAAATATATTTCATGAGATTCGGCACCGCGTACCGCCCCAGCCTCCGCTCCAGCTTCTGATAAAAGGTCATCGAATGGCTTTCCTCCTTAGTTTATCCTCTGTAAACAGCCGTTTTCACAGCTCCTGCCGTGTAGCTGTGAAGAGTATACTTTCAGTACGCACATTTTTCAAGAAAATTTTCAAAGGCTATACATTTTCTAATAAGAAAGAAATTTCACAATTTTTTAACAATCCTATGTCTTGAAGCCCTTTGTCTTCTATGTTAAAGTATCACATTGTCTCAGACTCTGTGTATGTATAGGGGTATGCAACAGGTCTTGATTTTATATATATAGAACATAAACATTTTTAGTGGAGTAGCTTACATGACACATCAATACAGACTTGGAATCGATATCGGTTCGACGACCGTGAAGATCGCCATTCTGGATGCTGACAAACAGATTCTCTTTTCCGATTACAAAAGACATTTTGCAAACATCCAGGAGACGCTGGCCGATCTTCTGACGGAGGCCCAGGAAAAGCTGGGAAACATTCGGCTTGCTGCCGTGATCACCGGCTCCGGCGGTCTCACCCTTTCTGCACATATGGGCGCAGCCTTCTGCCAGGAGGTGGTGGCTGTGGCTGCCGCCCTGAAGGATTACCGCCCGGATACCGACGTTGCCATCGAGCTTGGAGGCGAGGACGCGAAAATTATTTATTTCCGCGGCGGCATCGATCAGCGTATGAACGGCATCTGTGCCGGCGGTACCGGCTCCTTCATTGACCAGATGGCATCTCTTCTGGACACCGATGCCGCCGGTCTCAATGAGCTGGCCGCAAGCTATCAGATGATCTATCCCATCGCAGCCCGCTGCGGTGTATTTGCCAAAACGGATATTCAGCCTCTGATCAACGAAGGCGCAGCCCGGGAGGACCTGGCCGCCTCCATTTTCCAGGCAGTGGTAAATCAGACCATCTCGGGTCTCGCACAGGGCAAGCCCATCCGCGGCAACGTTGCCTTCCTGGGCGGCCCGCTGCACTTCATGCCGGAGCTTCGGAATGCCTTTATCCGCACGCTGAACCTTCACGGCGACGAAATCATCGAACCGGAAAATTCACATTTATTCGCAGCCATCGGCTCTGCGCTGAACTGCAAGGAGGATACACAGGAATTCGAGATTGGAGATCTCATCGTCCGTCTTCGAAAGGGCATTCGGATGGATACCGAAATCAAGCGTATGCAGCCGCTCTTCGAAGAGGAGGCCGACTATGCCGCCTTTACCGAGCGGCACAGCCGGGACAAGGTGCAGACCGCAAAGCTTGCGGACTGTCACGGTGAGGTTTTCCTCGGCATCGATGCCGGCTCCACCACCACGAAGCTTGCACTCGTATCCGACAAGGGCGAGCTGCTGTATAAATTCTATTCAAATAATGACGGCTCTCCGATCGCAACGGCCATCCGCGCAATGCAGGAGATCAAGGATCTGCTGCCTGCCGACACGCACATTGCCTATTCCTGCTCCACCGGCTACGGTGAGGCGCTGCTGAAGTCCGCCTTCCAGCTGGACGAGGGCGAGGTGGAAACCATTGCCCACTACTATGCAGCCGCCTTCTTCGAGCCGGATGTAGACTGTATCCTCGACATCGGCGGCCAGGACATGAAGTGCATCCGCATTAAGGACGGCACCGTGGATTCCGTGCAGCTGAACGAGGCCTGCTCCTCCGGCTGCGGCTCCTTCCTCGAGACCTTCGCGAAGTCCCTCGGCTTCTCGGTCATTGACTTCGCCCACGAGGCACTTTTCGCGAAGAGCCCCACGGATCTCGGCTCCCGCTGCACCGTTTTCATGAATTCCAATGTAAAGCAGGCGCAGAAGGAGGGTGCGAGCGTCGCCGACATTTCCGCGGGCCTCGCCTACTCGGTCATCAAGAATGCACTCTTCAAGGT
>CAVAXR010000147.1:0-4235 GCA_963592375.1 Oribacterium sp.
GCGGATAACAGGACTTGAACCTGCACGGTCGCCCACCAGAACCTAAATCTGGCGCGTCTGCCAATTCCGCCATATCCGCCTGCCTTTCAGCATTCTTTGCGATTATACGATTCGAAGCAGCTTCTGTCAATGACCTCTGAGGAAACGCCTTCATCAGCGTTTCCCTACCGTTCCGCACGTCTTGACATGTCATTCTCCCGCGTCTATAATCTCTCCCAAATTTATAAAGGAGGCAACATCTTGACAACAAGTGAAAAAAGCGATTTTACCCGGGGCAGCATTCTTCAAAAGCTGCTTTTCTTTATGCTTCCGGTGCTGGGCGCACTGGCACTGCAGGCCGCCTATGGTGCAGTGGATCTGCTGGTGGTAGGGCACTTCGGCACAACCTCCGGTCTGTCCGCCGTTTCCACCGGCAGTCAGGTTCTGAATCTCGTTACCTTCGTGGTCACACAGCTCGCCATGGGCATCACAGTTCTGATTGCACGCTGTCTCGGTGAACAGCAGCCGAAGAAAATCCCGGATGTCATCGGCGGAGCCAGCATGATTTTCCTCATTCTGTCCGTACTTCTCTTCATTCTGATGGTTTTCTTTGCACGTCCCATCTCAGTACTGATGCAGGCCCCGGCCGAGGCTGTCGATCTCACTGCAAGCTACGTGCGGATCTGCGGAGCCGGCATCTTCTTCATTGTGGCCTATAACGTGCTCTCCGCGATCTTCCGCGGACTGGGGGACAGCAAGTCTCCTCTTCTCTTTGTTCTGGTGGCCTGCATTGTAAATGTCTTCGGCGATCTGTTCCTGGTGGCGGGTCTGCATATGGATGCCGCCGGTGCAGCGATTGCCACCGTTGCGGCTCAGGCCGTCAGCGTTGTCTGCGCCGTCATTATCCTGCTGAAAAAGAGCCTGCCCTTCCGCATCGGACTCCGGGACTTCCGCCTGAACAGCCAGTGCCGCCGCTTCCTGCTGATCGGTCTGCCGCTGGCGCTCCAGGAGTTCCTGACGCAGCTGTCCTTCCTGTCGCTCTGCGCCTTCGTAAACCGCCTGGGACTGGAGGCCTCCTCCGGCTACGGCGTAGCCTGCAAGATCGTTAACTTCGCCATGCTGATTCCCAGCGCACTGATGCAGTCCATGGCCTCCTTCGTCTCCCAGAACATCGGCGCCGGCAGCCCGAAGCGTGCCAGACGCGCTATGTTTACCGGTATTTCCGTAGGTGTTGTGATCGGCTGTCTGGTATTTACACTGGTGCTGCTCAAGGGCGATCTGCTCTCCGGCATCTTCACCACTGAGCCGGCGGTCATCCAGAAGGGCTTTGAATATCTGAAGGGCTTCGCACCGGAGACCATTGCAACTGCGATTCTCTTCAGTATGATCGGCTACTTCAACGGCAGCGATCACACCCTCTGGGTCATGTTCCAGGGCCTTTTTCAGACCCTGCTGATACGTCTGCCCATGGCCTATTACATGAGCAGCCTGCCGAATGCGAGTCTCACGAAAATCGGTCTGTCGGCGCCGGTTTCCACTGCTGTGGGCATCGTGCTGAATATCGGCTTTTTCCTGTATCTCGGCAGAAAAAGCAAGGTTTCCAAAAACAACTAAGATAAATCAAACGGGGTCGCGCAAGCCAGGCTTGCGCGACCCCGTTTGGTCTCAGGAAAGGCTGATGGAATCCGCATTTCCCAGGAATTTCCCTATTGTCGGCAGCAGCACATTGAGGTCAATGGGCTTTGCCACATGATCGTTCATGCCGACGGCCAGGGCCTTCTGTCGGTCCTCAGCGAAGGCATTGGCTGTCATGGCAATAATCGGCAGCATGGACTTCTGCTTGTCGTCCAGGTGACGCAGCTTAACGGTCGCCTCATAGCCGTTCATCACCGGCATCTGGATATCCATCAGGATCACATCATAGTAATCCGCAGCGGCATCCTCTACCATTTTAATGCAGGCAACGCCGTCATCCGCACGCTCCACCAGGAGACCTGATTCTGTCAGAAGCTCCGTTGCAATCTCTGCATTTAGGTCATTGTCCTCCACCAGCAGAACCCGCCGTCCCTGCAATGCAGCGGTATCCATGCCGTTGTCTGCCCGCTTGGCCATGGCATCCTCCCGGGAAGCAATGCGGGTCGGCAGGCTCACAACAAATGTGGAACCCTCTCCCAGTCGGCTCTGCACGGAAATTTCACCCTGCATGCTGTCTACCAGATGCTTCACGATTCCCATGCCGAGACCGCTGCCCTCCACACCGCTGAGGGTAGTGGATCGTTCCCGGGAAAAGGCATCAAAGATATGCTTCTGATATTCCGGAGACATACCGATGCCGTTATCCGTGATGGTCAGGATCGTACGGCACCAGCCCGGCTGCGAAGACATTTCCTCCTGCGACAGACTGCAGCGAATCTCCCCGCCGACACTGGTATACTTCACCGCATTGCTGAGAATGTTCATCAGAATCTCCGTAAAATGCGATTCATCAATGTAGACATAGGGATGCAGCAGCTCAGCATGCCGCAGAATCTTCTGTTTCTTATTCTCTGCAGAATTTTCGAACATTTCAATGCAGGTGTCAAAGTTTTCCTTCACCGGCGCTGCCGTTTCTTCGATGGAAACCCCGTTATTCTCGATGCGGGCCAGATCCAGCACATTGTTGAGCATTGCCAGAAGGCTGTTGCCGCAGGTACAGATTTTTTCCATGTATTCCTTCAGCTTTTCCGGCTCCTGCAGATGCTTCCGCGACAGCTCCGCATAGCCGATGATGGCATTCATGGGGGTCCGGATATCATGAGACATATTGAAGAGGAATACGGACTTCGCATGGTTCGCAGAATAAGCCGCATCTGCCGCCTCCTTCATGAGACGCTGCTGCTCTTCCTCCAATATGCGCCGGCGCCGGGCGGAAAGAATCCCCAGTGCCAGGACCAGAACCACCACCGCAACGCCCACAAAAGCTACCCGGACGGCCACATGGTTTCGCCGCTCGATAAACCGGTAGCTCGGCTCCATATCCATCTCGATGCAGAGCGCACCCACAATATCCCCGCTGCCGTCACCGGCGCTCACCGGATAGCAGGCCGTGAAAATATGCCCCCAGGTCGTGTCCACGATTTCCTGCGAATATACGCTTTCCCCTGCCAGGGCGCGCTCGATATACGGGATCATCTCATCTTCAATATAATCACCGGGATAACGGAAGTCCTCGGAGCCCATGTCCAGGCCATCCACCAGATAGATAAGCCTGCCGTCATTTCCCCGCTTGGCGGTATAGAAGTAGCGGGTGGAGTTCATGCTGCGAATCTCATTGAGCTTCGCCTGCAGCTCCTGATAGAGATCCGTACTGATATCTGCAATGGTATTCAGTCCGGCAAAATCCTCCCTGGACAGCATACTGTCGATCCGCTGGTACATCGCATCCGTGCGGGCGCTGTTCTCACTGACCGCATTCTCCAATATGCTCTCGCTGTACATCTTCTGCAGCACAAAGGTATAGGAAGATACCAGTAAAATCGTGAGCAGAATCAGCACCACATAGCCGAAACCGCCCAGCGAGATACTCTTTCCCTTGCCATCTCCGTTCATATCCGTACTCCCACCTTAAAAACTCGTTTATACAGGATAATTATACACAGAAATGTCTGCTTTGCCACGGTTTTTCAATCGACTGCAGCATTATGCCTTGTGCCCGCCGATCTGCCCGTTTCTGTCCCGCATGGTGGCGCCCTCCTGCAGATTCATCCCCCGCAGCACGGCATTTTTTCCGAAGCGCTTCTTCAGTGCAACGGCCGCCTCCTGCAGCCGGCGCTCCCGGGCAAGCTTTTCCGCCTCTGCCTTCTCCTCCCGATCCCGGGCGGCATAGTCCACAAAAAGACTCAGCTGCTCATACTTTTCCCGCTTTTTCGGTGCCTCTGACTCTCTCCTGACATGATTCGCCACAATGTTCATCCGCCGGATCAGAAGCTTCGGATCCACCACCCGGTCAAAAAGTGCCGATACCGCCTCCATGATCCGTCTGGTGGATGCCGTGTATTCTGCGAGATTCTCTGAACCGTGCGCATGCTTCGGCACCTGCCGGCCGTAATGGTCTGCCACAATCTCCCCGTGATAATGTCTTCGGCGCGCAGGATCGGTCAGATTTTCGATATCGTAGCCCACAGTAATGACAATCTGATCCGTCACCAGCCGCTTTTCCACAAGCTCCAGCGACAGGGCATCTGCCATTTCCCGCAGCACAAGCTTCGCCTTGTCTG
>CAVAXR010000148.1:0-4183 GCA_963592375.1 Oribacterium sp.
GCCCCGCCGTGCTCCTTCTTTGTTACTCTTGTGTGACATTCGTGGCATAAGCTTTGGAGATTCGCAAGGTTCAGAGAAATGTTTCTGTCGTGAACATTCTCTTCATTCAGCTCGATCAAATGATGGACTTCCTCTGCTCTCGCTCCGCAGATCTGACAGCTGAAGTGATCACGAAGCAGTGCTTGCATCCGCACTGTCTGCCATTCTCTGCTTGAGTAGAACGGCTTCATCTCAGGCCTTGCCATTCCTACCTCCTGCCTATGCAAAAGAGGACGCCAGGTATTCCCTGCGTCCTCTTCATTTCCCACGCTATAATAATAGCACAGGTCTGACTATCATTAACTATCATCTTTTATCACGGCACTATTTCTGTCAGGTGGTTTATCCCTACACGGTGCCATCTGTAGACAGTGGGCTCAGAGACCTGGCACTGCTTTGCTATGTCATCAAACCTCATCCCCGATATATATCTGGCGGTCAGCACCTCCGTCTCATTAGGATCCGGCAGCATGCTGATATACTTGACCACTTCCTTCTGCTCTCTCAGGTACTGCCGCTTCAGCTTCCTGATGTCTGCCTCCAGTTCAGAGAGCCGCTCAGCATATTCAGACATCGGATCAGATGGTGTGCTCTGGACTTTGTCCTTGTCGTACCGAATCGCGCCTGGCAGCATCATCAGCCGGAGGTCATCAATCTGTGCTTCCTTTGTCCGGATCTTCGCCTTTGTCCACATCGGACGGTGGAGAAATGTGTATAACTTATCTGTCATCCATTGCCACCTCCTACACGATGCCATGATACCAGACATTCCCGAAGCAGTTGGTGTGCCAAAAGTTGGCGCTCTTCCGAGCTGTTATCGAGTAGTCCACATCTTTGCAATCATCGCTGGATATATCACCCCTGCAGCCCTGGCATTTTACGACTGCCTTTTCGACGCCTCCGCGGCTTGTCCAGCTCACTGCATTCCCGTGTTTCTTGATCATCTTGCTCACATCTTCCTTTGCCATCCTTTTACCTCCCTCAATATGACACGCGCTTCGTCTTCGCAGGCTTTGACCAAAGCTTTTCGATCCCAGCTGAACTCGTCCCTGATGTCGTCGATCTGCTCCATGAGCCTCAGAAGCCTCTGTGGACCGAAGCCATACTTCCTATACAGCGCCAGGAACATGCAGGCCAGGACCTGGGCGCCGATCCAGAGCTTCTGCCTCTGTCTCATGTAGATCCACTGGGCCTTTGTCATTCGATCCATTTTGATGCTGCTGTTTAAGTAGGCCAGCTCGTGCCAGCTCTTGTCAGTCTCCCGGATTTTAATCTCGATGCCGGTCTCGTCTTCCAACATCTGCAACATGCTGACATCGTTTGACTCTCCACATTCGTCCCAAGTCTCCGCAGTCTTCTCAAAAAGAGAAATGATCCGCTTCGGGCCCCAGCCATCGTTCCAGTATCGCGCGAATGCGATGGCTGCAGCGCTGTAGATCATGTCGACCTGCTTGTGCATCTCTGCATTCAGTTCATTATCTGCCTTTTTCAGTGGATCCACTGACAAGGTCCTCCAAGCTCAGGATCAGCATGTCGCGCTCTTTTGCCATCCCGTATTCTCTCTGGCAGCCCAGTGACTTTTGCCATCCTGGGAGCTGCACCACCGCGTCACACAGATGCAGCAGCTCCTCGTCAATGACCATGTAGTCGTCCCAGGTTGCCCCGTTATCCATTACTGCCACCATGTTCGCGGGGTTGATCACATGATAGCCCTCTCCGGCAAGGATCGCTGCCGCTCTGTTAAATACATCCAGATAATTGCCTACGCCGCTGATCGGCCCTGATAAATAAATTCTCATTTCCACACCCTCCCAGTCTTGTGCTCTCTTAGTTCGATCTTGCCGACTATGTCGAAGCCTGCAAGATGCGCCATGTTCTGCAGTGTTTTGATGGTCTTCATCGCATGCACTGCAGAGGTCTCCTTGTGGTCTCTCATTACATGCCCGACCGCTGCCTCAGCTGTTGGATCGTTATAACCTTCATCGTTCATCGCTTCTCCCTTCTACACTTCAGCACTTCGATTAGTGCGCTCTGTGTTACATCCTTCTCGTTCAGTTTCCTCATGACCTGCTCGTCGGCAGTCCCCTCTGCCATGATGTGGTAGATCAGCACCGGCCTCTCCTGGCCCTGGCGGTGCAGTCTCGCATTTGCCTGCTGATACAGCTCCAGGCTCCACGGAACCCCGTACCATGCGATGATGTGGCCGCCTTCCTGCAGGTTCAGCCCATACGCCACGCTCGCAGGATGCGCCAGCATGATCGGGATCTGTCCGGAGTTCCATCTGCTGATCGTCTTGTCATCCTCCAGCACCTCCGCGGTCTTGAAGTGGTCAAGCAGCTGCTCCTTGTCCGCCTGGAAGTTGTAGTAGATCAGCACCGGACCGTCCGCTGCCTCGATGATCTCGTCCAGAGCTTCCAGCTTTGCCCGGTGCAGCCTGATCGCTTCATGCGCTTCGTTGTAGATGAAGCCGTTGGCCATCTGCAGCAGTTTCGACATGACCGCGGCTGCGTCCAAGGCGATGATGCTATCATGATCATCAAGCTCCAGCAAGCTCTTCTCTTCCATGTCCTTGTACTTTTTCATCTCCGCGGCTGTCAGCGTCACCTGAACAGTGCTGTCTATGCGGTCAGGCAGCTGGATATAATCTTCGGCCTTCATGCTCATTGTAATGTCAGCGATCTTGTTGGTGATGGCCTTCATGGCCCCCGGTGTCGCCTGCCATTTGTAGACGATCATGCCGTTACCCCAGGCAGGCCGGAAGTAGTTGCTCCGATAGTTCGTAAGTGTGGCACCCAGGCGCTGGCCTCTGTCCAGCAGATACATCTCTGCCCATAGATCCTCGAGGCTGTTGGCCGCAGGTGTTCCGGTCAGGCCCACCACTCTGTCCATCATCGGCCGCATTTTTTTCAGGGCCTTGAAGCGCTTCGACTGGTTCGACTTGAAGCTTGAGAGCTCATCGATCACCACCATGTTGTAGGGCCATCGGATTTTCTGCTCTGCCAGGTATTCTACTAACCAGACCACATTCTCGCGGTTGATCACATAGATGTCAGCCTCTGCATTAACAGCCCGACTGCGCTCGGCTACGCTTCCCAGTATTTTCGAGATCTTCAGGTGCTTCAGGTGGTCCCACTTCGCTGATTCCCTGCTCCAGGTGTCCTCTGCGACTCTTAGAGGCGCGATGACCAGCACCCTGCTCACTTCGAAGCGGTCATACATCAGCTGATCAATGGCTGTCAGAGTGATCGCTGTCTTGCCCAGGCCCATCTCAAGGAATAGCCCGCAGGCCGGGTGGTCCAGGATGAAGCTGATTGCTCTCTGCTGGTATTCGTGCGGTCTAAATTCCACCGCTGACCACCTCCTTCATTGCTCCCAGGAAGGTCTTCACCTCGTCCTCACCTCTCACCACGATAGTGTTAAAACCTAAGCTCTCCAGGTATTTCAGCTGGTACTCCTGCCGAGGTGATGTGCGGCCCGTGTCCGTCTTTAGTTCCACGAACCAGATGACTCCGCCTGGCAGGACGACGATCCGATCAGGCACGCCGTCCCTTCCCGGACTCACCCATTTGTAGGCACACCCGCCGAGCTTTCTGATTCCGTCGACCAGCTTCTTCTCTATTTCTCTTTCTCTCATTTTTTCCTCCTGATTTTTATGTAAACTTGTAAACCAGCTCCTCTATATAACCCTATACGCGTGTATATATGTGCGTTTTATACGCCTATATACATATATCTCTACTAATATAAAGAGTTTTCTAGTTTACTAGTTTACAAATAGGCTTCCGCCCAGTATTTTCAAGGCTTGCACTTGTAAACTAGCTGTAAACTAGCGCCGATTTTGTGGTTTACTAGTTTACAATTTCACGGTTTCTTCAAAAAATCGCTAGTTTACAAAGTCGCCCGCTGGTTTACATCTTTTGAAGCCTTTTTGCGTGCCGTAGCAGCCCGTTCTTCTGGTGCCTTTTTGCTCCCAGCCGAGTTGCACAAGGATCCGGATGATGTCGTCTGAGTCGGTTCTCTTCTTGTCTGCCGGCGTCTTCCTGAAGCATTCACTCCATACCTCCATAACGCTGACGCTGTCGCGCTCCACTGTTCCTTCTTTGTCATCATCCAGCCAGAAGAGCCTCTCTGAGCGGTCCATGGT
>CAVAXR010000149.1:0-2835 GCA_963592375.1 Oribacterium sp.
GGCTTGGCTATGGCGACAATACCAAGGCCGCCCTCATTACCCGCGGAATCGCAGAAATTACGCGTCTCGGTCTGAAGATGGGCTGCAAGCGGGAGACCTTTGCGGGACTTTCCGGCATCGGCGACCTGATCGTGACCTGTGCTTCCATGCACTCGCGGAATCGCCGGGCGGGCATCCTGATCGGCGAAGGGAAAAGCTATCAGGAGGCTATGCAAGAGGTTGGCCAGATTGTCGAGGGAGTGTATGCCGCAAAGGCAGGAAAACAGCTGGCGGAGAAGTACGGGGTCTCTATGCCGATCGTCGAGCAGGTAAATGCAGTGCTGTTCGGGAACAAGTCTCCGCGGGAGGCTGTGAATGAGCTTATGCTGCGGGACAAGAGAGCGGAGAGCCATGGCGTGGCATATTGAACCGAATTCTCTGCGGATGTTATGACAGATATAACCTGGCATGACGGCAGATATGAGTGCAAGTTATAAAACGGAAGGAAAGTTGCACAAAATGTTATGAAATGCGTTGACAAGATGGAACATACTGCCCTATAATACTCTGCAGTTTCGGAATGTGCGTATTCCGATGATTTAGGAGGAATAATTATGAAAAAGTTAGTAAGTACAGCAATGGCAGCGGCAATGGTGGTATCCCTTGCAGCCTGCGGTTCATCTTCTTCATCTTCTACAGCAGCAAGCACCGCAGCAGCAGGTGAGACCGCTGCAGCAGCTTCTGAGGAGAAGGATGGAAGCCTTACCTGGAAGATCGGCGGACAGGGCCCTCTGACCGGCGGTGCAGCCGTATACGGTCTGGCTGTTGTAAACGGCGCCGAGCTTGCCATCAATGAGATCAATGAGGCCGGCGGCATCAACGGCTATCAGGTAGAGTACAAGGAAGCCGATGATGAGCACGATCAGGAGAAGGCTGTGAATGCGCTCAACTCTCTGAAGGACTGGGGCATGCAGATGCTGATCGGACCGACCACTTCCGCTCCGACCATCGCAGTAGCTACCGAGGCTGCCAATGACAACCTGTTCCTGATCTCTCCGTCAGGCTCTGCTGTAGACTGCACAACCGAGAAGAATGCCTTCCGTGTATGCTTCTCCGACCCGGCACAGGGAACCAAGTCTGCACAGTACATCGGCGAGCACAAGCTGGCAACAAAGATCGGCATCATCTACGATTCCTCCGATGTATATTCATCCGGTATCCACGATGCGTTTGTTGAGGAAGCACCGAACCAGGGACTTGAGGTAGTAGCAGATGAGCAGTTCACGGCTGATTCCAACAAGGACTTCTCCACACAGCTGCAGAAGATGAAGGATGCCGGCGCTGAGCTTGTATTCCTGCCGTTCTATTATACAGAGGCATCTCTCGTTCTGACACAGGCCAACACCATGGGCTTTGCACCGACCTTCTTCGGCTGCGACGGCATGGACGGTATCCTGAACGTGGAGAACTTTGATACCTCTCTGGCTGAGGGTCTGATGCTCCTGACTCCGTTCGCACCGGATGCTGCGGATGAGCTGACACAGAACTTTGTAAAGAACTATGAGTCTGCATACGGTGAGACACCGATCCAGTTTGCTGCTGATGCATACGATGCTGCATACATCATCAAGGCAGCTGCTGAGAAGGCCGGCATTGATCCGTCTATGTCTGTAGATGAGATCGGTACTGCTATGGAGCAGGCTATGACGGAGATCAGCTACGACGGTCTGACCGGTGAGGGCATGACCTGGAGCGAGGGCGGTGATGTAGATAAGACACCGAAGGCCGTTGTGATCCAGGATGGCGCTTACGTATCTGCTGAGTAATCTGCTTGACAGAAAAACTGTAATTTGTATTTGTAGAATTTGATCAAACAGATTATAGTATAGAAGAGCAAAAAGGGTTGCTTGCAAAAGCAGCCCTTTTTCAGCTTTTTATCAGAAACTGAAAAAATTAGGAAACATGAGGGGTGCAAAGATGATGAGTTTCATTTCATACTTGCTGAGCGGTGTCAGCCTCGGTTCGGTATACGCAATTATCGCACTGGGCTACACAATGGTTTACGGTATCGCCAAGATGCTGAACTTCGCACACGGCGACATACTGATGGTGGGCGGCTATGCTGCATTTATTGCGTTGAATAACCTGGGCCTGCCCATTCCGCTGGCACTTCTGGTATCCATTGTGGTCTGCACGGTGCTGGGAATGCTGATCGAGCGGATTGCCTATAAGCCGCTGCGCCAGGCAAACTCCCTGTCTGTACTCATTACCGCCATTGGTGTTTCCTACCTTCTTCAGAATCTTGCGCTGCTTTTGTTCAGTGCGAATCCGAAGAGCTTTTCCTCCTTTGTACCGCTGGAGCCGCTGCACCTGGCAGATGGTGCATTGACCATTTCCGGCGAAACCATTGTGACGATCGTGGTATGTGTGGTCATCGTGGTATGTCTTATGCTCTTCATCAACAAAACAAAGCTGGGACAGGCGATGCTGGCCGTATCCGAGGATAAGGGAGCAGCCACGCTGATGGGTGTAAATGTCAACAGCACGATTGCTCTGACCTTCGCCATCGGTTCGGCACTGGCCGCTGTGGCGGGCGTACTTCTGTGCTCGGCCTATCCGACACTGACACCGACCACCGGTGCCATGCCCGGTATCAAGGCCTTCGTGGCAGCTGTGCTCGGCGGTATCGGTTCGATCCCCGGTGCCTTCATCGGCGGCATTATTCTGGGGGTTCTCGAAAATCTGTCCAAGGCATATATCTCTTCCAAGCTTTCCGATGCGATCGTGTTCTCCGTGCTGATCATTGTGCTTCTGGTGAAGCCGACGGGAATTCTCGGTAAGAAGATTATGGAGAAA
>CAVAXR010000149.1:2845-4177 GCA_963592375.1 Oribacterium sp.
GGATAAGAATGAGATGAAAATGTCTTCGGCAAAGGTGAAGGAGCTGCGCTCCAATGCCATTACCTTCGCGATGATCATCATCGCGTATATCGCGGTTGAGATACTGCTGCAGACCGGACATGTCAGTTCGCTGATGAAGGGACTGCTGGTTCCGCTCTGCACCTATTCGATCATGGCCGTCAGTCTGAACCTGGTGGTGGGTATTTCCGGTGAGCTGTCTCTCGGACATGCCGGATTCATGTGCCTCGGCGCCTTCTCTTCGGCAACCTGGTCCATGCTGATGAAGGGCAGTGAAATGCCGGAGCTGCTCAGCTTCATCATTGCCATTGTGATCGGTGCGGTGACTGCGGCTGTTTTTGGTTTCCTGATCGGCATTCCGGTGCTTCGACTGAAGGGCGATTACCTGGCGATTGTCACGCTGGCCTTCGGCGAGATCATCAAGAACCTGATCAACGCGCTGTATTTCGGTGTGGATTCGAACGGCCCACATTTCTCTCTGAAGGACAGCACTGCGCTTGGCATGGAGAAGAGCGGGCAGATCATCATCAAGGGCGCACAGGGCATCACCGGAGCACCGAAGCAGTCGAATTTTACCATCGGAGTGATTCTTCTGCTGATTGCGCTTTTTATTGTGCTGAATCTGATGCATTCCAGAACCGGACGCGCCATCATGGCCATCCGCGACAATCGTATCGCTGCAGAGTCCATCGGCCTGAATCCGACACGCTTTAAGCTTCTGGCCTTTACCATTTCTGCAGCCATTGCCGGCGTGGGCGGCGTACTCTATGCGCACAACCTGAGCTCTCTGCAGGCGCTGCCGAAGAACTTCGGCTACAACCAGTCCATCATGATTCTGGTGTATGTGGTGCTGGGCGGCATCGGCAATATGCGCGGCTCCGTGATAGCGGCTGTCGTGCTCACTCTGCTTCCGGAGCTGCTTCGTTCTGTGAGCGACTATCGTATGCTGATCTATGCCATCGTCCTGATTCTGATGATGCTGTTTACCTCGGCACCCAGCTGGATTCAGGCGCGTGAGCGCATCCTGCAGCACTTTAAGAAGAATAAGGCTGCAGGCGGAAAGGAGCAGAACTGATATGGCACTTTTGGATGTAAATACGCTGGGGATTAATTTCGGCGGACTGAAGGCCGTGGATAATTTCAGCGTGCAGATTGAAAAGAATGAGCTCTATGGTCTGATCGGTCCGAACGGTGCCGGCAAGACCACAGTGTTTAACCTGCTGACGGGCGTTTATAAGCCGACCACCGGAAAAATCGTTCTGGACAGTGATGACATTACCGGGCTGAGCTGTGAAGAAATCAACAAGCGCGGAG
>CAVAXR010000150.1:0-4165 GCA_963592375.1 Oribacterium sp.
CGCGGAAATACCGTGATTTCGCTGCTCGCGGGCGGCCTCTATCTCTGCTCGCATTTTGCCTATTATCAGATCGCCCAGGCGCTTGGCCTGCTGGAGACCATGTCGCTCTTCATGGCGATCGTGATCCTCTGGCTGCTGTATGATTTTATCGACTGCGGCCGGCGGCGGAGCTTCTATCTTGCAAATCTCGTGTACTTCCTGCTGGTATTTTCCCACGAACGGTATCTGGCGCTGTTTCCACTCTTTTATCTGGCGATATTCTGCCTCCGCCTTCGGGAACGGAAGGGGGAAATGTCTTCGGTGCGGCAGCTGCACAGCGTGAAGGGGAAAACGGCCTTCCGGCTGTATCAGAAACGCTGGCTGCTGCGGGCGCTTCTGCCGCTGGCGGAGCTCTGCCTCATCGTGATGATCCGGCGTTATGCCATCGGCACGGCCATGCCGGCCGGAACGGGCGGCACCGAGGTAACAGAGACCTTTTCTCTCGGACAGGCGCTGACCTTTTCCGTGCAGCAGGTGCTGTATCTCTTTGGCATAAACATTGGCCCGACCTATCTTTCGGGCATATCCTGGGCGGACTTTGCACCGCTCTACCGGAAGCTCGTGTATCTCAGCTGGCTGCCGCTGGCGGTGCTGGTGTTGAGCTATCTTCTGCTGACGCTTCTTCATAAGCGCTGGAAAAACGTTGGCTTCGCGGGCAGAAATCTTCTGTTTCTCGCCTTCATTGCCCTCTGCATCGGCTGCTCCTCCATTACGATCCGCGTGGAAATGCGCTGGATTTACGTGAGCTACGCGGCCTGTCTTCTGTACCTGAGCTTCATCTGCGGCGAGTGCACGGATCTTTGCGGACGGCAGAAGGCGGAGCGGCGCTACCGGGCAGCTGAGAAGAGCAGCCGGAAGGTGCTGAGCCTCGAGACCACCCGGGAGAGGCGGGCCTATGAGAAGCGGCTGACCCGCCGGGCGGCTGTGCTGTTCACGGCATTGTATCTTGTATACGCAGGCTGTATGGCGCCGGTGGAGCGTTATGACCGCGCACATTTCCATGATATCTATTTCTGGGAGGATCAGGACCGGATGAATTCGCTTGCCGAGCAGACCGTGCTGAAGTACGGCACGGAAAATGTACTCGGGAAGCAGGTATATATTCTCGAGAATACTTACGGCATGAGTGAGTTCTACGGCGAGACCTTCTTTAAGGTTTATGACCCGGAGAAGACCGGACAGGGCACAAAAATTCATTTCGCCGCGTCCGAGGCAGAGCTGCCGCAGGGTCTCAGCCGGGATAATGCCATCGTGCTGCGGGAAATGCCGGCGGCGCGGGGCTATCAGGACATCACAGAGGAGGTGCTGCCGTGAGCGAAAAACCAAAGAGCCGGTCCGGTGCAGAGAGACGCTGCGGCACAGGAAAACAGGCAGGCACGGGAATGCAGATCCGGACGGTTCTGAGTCTGCTGCTGCCGGCCGTGGCCTTCCTGCTGCTGCTTCTCTACATCCGGAGTGCCTGCTGCGACGTGGTCTACTCGGACTATATCCGCCTCGTGAACAGCTATCTTCCGGACACAATGAACCCGGAAAAGCTGCTGGTGCCGGACGTGCTGACCCGGATTCCGCTGACGTACCTTATGCGAACAGTGAATTGTGCGCTCTTCGGTTATTCTGTCACCTTCGACCGGGTGCTGGGGGCGCTGGGACTGCTGCTTTCGGGACTGGTGCTCGGCCGGTATCTGCTGCGGGAGCGTCTGTCCGTCGGGGTAATGCTTTCGGTTTATCTGGTGCTGTTCAGCCTCAATAAATGGGAAATGCTGCTGAACGGCTCCGGTTATCCGCATTTTCTGGCATTTGCGCTGTTTTACTGGCACTTCCTTCTTCTGGAGCGGCTCTATACCGGCACCGGAAGGAAATGCGACCGTCTGCTGGCTGTGCTGCTGCCGTTTCTCTGTCTCCTTGCGGCGGGGCCGTACCTTGCGGTTTACATCGTGTGCCTTCTGCTGTTTTACGGCTATGTGGGACTTGCGGGAAACAGGAACCTTTCTATAGAAGAAAGGGAATCCCGACGGTTCCTTCTGCTGGGGACGCTGACGGCGATTGCGGCGCTTGTCCTGTATATCCTCAGCAACCACTTCGCGGTTTATGAATATGCGGGGGCGCAGAAGGTCGGACTTCTGCAGGTGCTGACGGAGCAGCCGGCCTTTGTCCTGCACTTTCTGCTCAATGGCTTCGCTTCGATGCTCCTCGGAGGAGAGCTGATGGAAACGCTGCTCGGAACCGGAACGCTGACGTATCCGATGATCTATGCGTTGGGGCTGCTTGTGCTGCTGGCCTACGGACTTGCGGCGCTTCTCTACATTCGGCGGAGCTTCTATAAGCGGACGGTGCTGCCGTTCCTGCTTCTCCTCTACGGGCTCGGCAGCCACGGCATCGTTTTCCTGTCCCGCTACATCTTTCTGAATGAGACCTATGCCTGGCAGAGCCGCTACAGTCTGCAGTACCAGAGCGGCATTCTGGGAATTATTCTCATTTTCGGGCTGTACTGGAGGGAGAGAGCCGGAGAGAGGAAAAGAAAAGCGGTGGCTGAAAGGAAGGCGGCTGTGTCGGACACGATGTCCGGCAAAGGAAAAGCGGCCGGAAAGCCGGGAAGCAGAGGCGAAGACATTTTCCCCCGCGATATCGGGGTGAAGCGGCAGGACGGCGGCTGGAAGCGGGCTGAGCGAGGCGGCGCGCTGCTGTCGCTTCTCTGCAGACTTCTGCTGCTCTGCTTCCTCCTCGGGAATCTCCGGACGACGGCCGCGGAAATCCGAAAGGCACCCGCCCGGGAGGCGAGCTACGAGCGCATGGCAGCGGCCGCCCGGACCCTCGACAGCTATACGGATGAAGAGCTCGAAAGCATTTTCGAATACCATCACGGCGGCGACCGCATCCGGGCAGCCCTTCGGATCCTGGAGGAGAACGGGCTGAATGTGTACCGATGAGGAGCGCGAAGTTTCTGACCTGAAGGTCAGAAACTTCGCGCTTTTGCGATTTTTTTGACTTTGAAGTCGGGAAGGTATGATATGGAAAGATAATAAGCTGGAAAATACGAACACATAAATAAGAAAAAAGATTCTGAAATACTTGACAGGGGCCGCGTTTTACGGTATTATTGCAAACAAGAACATATGATCACACGAATGAAAGCGAGGTGGAGTATGGCGGAAAAAGACAGCAGTGAGAAAATGCTGGAGGCTTATAATGATGTGTTCGCAGATATCGTGAATGTTCTGCTCTTTCATGGAAAGCGAATCATGGTTGATGATGAACTGGAGGAACAGGCACCGAGAAGCGCGTACAAAGCAGACGGGAAGCTGAGAGATATTGAACGAGATGTGGTCAAACGCTGGAAGCGGGGAGAAATCCGTATTGCCTGTGTGGGATTTGAAAACCAGACGAAGCCGGATCAGAAAATGCCGATACGTGTGATTTCCTATGATGGTGCGGAATACAGGGCGCAGCTGCTGAAATCAAACAAACAAAATGAATTGTATCCGGTGGTGACTTTGGTGCTTTACTATGGATGTGAAAAAGAATGGACAGAACCGCTGACATTGAAGAAATGCCTGAAGGTACCGGATGAACTGCAGGATTTTGTGAATGACTACAAGATCAATTTGTTTCAGATCGCATTTCTGACAAGAGAACAGGTGGAACTGTTTCAAAGTGATTTCAAGGTGGTTGCAGATTATTTTGTGCAGATGCGTGAGAAGCGGGATTATGTACCGACACCACAGCAATTGGTGCATGTGCAGGAAACCCTGCAGCTGCTCAGTATAATGGCAGGTGACCATCGCTTTGAGGAAGTGTATAATAAAGATGACGACAGCGGAAAAGGAGGACCAAAGAATATGTGTGAGGTGCTTGATAGAATAGAAAACAGAGGTATGAAAAGAGGTATAAGTGAAGGCATGACCAACGGTACCATTACAACGTTGGCGGAGCTTGTACGTGACGGTCTAATCAGCCGTCAGGAAGCTGCAAAGAGGGCAAAGCTTTCGGAAATTGAATTCGAAAGAAAGGCGCAGGAACTGCTGCAGAGCCGGGAAACTGTGGGATAGACAGAAGCTGGTAAAAGCATTTCCTCAGGAAAAAATGAAGGATCGTGACCTGTTTTGTGCAGGTCGCGGTCCTTTTTTAC
>CAVAXR010000151.1:0-4160 GCA_963592375.1 Oribacterium sp.
GCTCGCACAGGGACAGGATGAAATCTGCTTTCAGGGCAATCGGATTATCCTCTTCTGAATAATTCGCGTTGATGTCCATCGGGTTGATATACTGCGTGCTGGAAGGGCTGATTTTAATGATCTGCCCCTCAAATTTCTGCACCAGTGCTGTGTACTCAGCTTCGGGATCGCACACGATTACATCGTCATCCGTCACCAGGAACGCATTGGCGATTTCTCTCTTGGCAGAGAAGGATTTACCGGAACCGGGGGTACCCAGAATCAGCCCGTTGGGATTCTTGAGCTTTTTCCGGTCAACCATAATCAGGTTGTTGGACAGAGCATTCAGCCCATAGTACAGAGCTTCTTTCCCGGTCTGAAACAGTTCCTGGGTAGTAAACGGCACGAAAATTGCTGTACTGCTGGTCGTCATGCTGCGCTGAATCTCAATCAGGTTCTGTGCCAGCGGCAGGCAGCTCATCAGCCCCTGCTCCTGCTGGAAGTCCAGACGGCGCAGGTTGCAGTTGTACTTCTGTGCAATGCTGGAAGCCTGAAACACATTGGTTTCCAGCTCCTGCTCCGTTTCGCCGGTGTTCATCACCAGAAAGGTCAGTAGGAACATACGCTCATTCTGGCTCTGCAATTCTTTCAGCAGTGCCTTTGCGTCCTTGCCGTAAGTTGCCAAATCTGACGGAATGATGTCCATATCATATCCGGAACGGACAGCTTTCTTCTGTTCCTCAATCTTGGAACGATCCAGCTCCGTAATGGTGTGCTTAATGGACTTGATTGCTTTATTCTGGTCTACCGACTGAATGTGCATGGTCACAATCTGGCTGGATTCCATATCCAAAAAGTCCTTCAGCAGCTGATCCGACAGGTCGGAAGCCGTAATCTGGAGATAGGACATGGAACCATACATCCCACCCATCTGAAAAACACGGTTCTTCGGAAAGGCAAAACCGGTCGGTGCAATAAAGTCCTTTACCGACAGCCCGCTCTCCGGCAGCCACTTCCAATCGAAATTGAATCGGTCATGGTCACCCATGTGGAACATATCGTGCATCAAATGAAGCCGTTCCTTGCCGTTCAGCAATTTTGCCCGGACACCCAAGCGTTTGAAGTTGTTCATCAGGTCGATCTCGATGTGAATGAGCCTCGGCTTTGCCTGCTTCATGGATTCCGCCTCAATGCCAAACGTCAGGTACTTCGTCTTGGTCAGGCCGTTGTTGCCTTGGGCAAGCTGACGGCGGAGCATGGTGCTGTACTCCGTGCGCACCGGATTAAAATGATCCTTCTGGTACGGGATACGCACCATCTTCTCAAAATTCGAGGCATCCGTAGCCATATTCATAAAAGAAAGCTCGAAGCGGATGCTGGAATCAAAGAAGTTCAGGAAGCTGCACCATTCCTCAAAGATAGCTGTCTGATCTTCCTGTTGTGCCAGCTGGTAATTGATGTCCTGAAACTGAATGGTTTTGGTATAGTAGTTGTCCGTCACACGGCAGATACCATCCGGGAACATCCGCTGAAAGGGAATGCTCTCCTGTGCCGAGTGCGGAACCGCGCGGTCACCCCTTGCACGGTCAATCACCGTCTGCACCTGTTTCTGCTCTGCGGCTGACAGATGCGACGGCATTCGGATGTCATCCTGCTTTTTATTCTTCGCTGTCAGCTTTTCGAGAATTTTGAACAATGCGATTTACCTCCATTTCCACATCTGCCTGCTGAACCAGCAGTGCATAGTAATTTTTTGTTTTGTAAGGCCGCGTTTTCGGCCTCTTGAACTTTGCCTCATAGAAGTGCTTTGCTACCACTTCCAGCGGCTGACCGTCTTTCTCATACATGGCAAGAAAGAAAAGCGGCAGCATCACCGCCATCATGCCAAGTGCGGCAAGGCTCAGATTCCCGCTGGATTTGAGCAAAAAGAAAACCGGAACGCCAATCAGCGCACCGGCTCCGAAGCAGAGAATCTGCCGTTTGGTCAGGTTCATAAAAACCTTGGTTTTGACCTTTGAAAGGTCACGCGGCACAGAAATATAAGATGCCATGAATCATTCCTCCTTCCTTAGTGTGCTGCAAACACGGATTTTGCGAGGCTTCCCGTCTTAAACAGCGTAAATGCTAGCAAAACCGTATAGCCTAAAACGCCCCAAATGCTGCTGATGATGTTATCTGAAAAGGACAGGTTCTGAATCAGAACTGCGTAGATGCCTACACAGATCATGATAAGAAAACCTTGGAATCCCAGTGCAAACAGGGAGCGCAGATAGTTTTGACCGGTGTGGCTCTGCTCATGGTTTCCAAAAGTTGCGAATGGAATCGGCGCAAGGCTCACCATGAGATATATTTCCACCATTCTGCCATACACGATGACAAAGATGATAGCTGACAACGCCAGCATCGTGACCTGAACCACAAAGGTCTGCAAATACAGTCCCAGCAGCGGCCCCAAGTCCATACCTTCCAGTGTGGCCTGCATCGCTGTCAGGGTCGCATCGCTGACGGACGTACTGCCGGAAATCAGACCGCCACTTCGGGAGATCACTTGCTGTGCCACATCAAAGACAGCCATCGTGATATTGAATGTGTTCGAGATCAGGGTCACTGCCAGAAAGGTCTTAAAGACCCATTTGAAAAATGTCCAGGTCTCGAAATTTGCCAGATTGTTATGCTCGATGAGCATCTGGATCAGCTCATAACAGGCGATGAAAGTCAGCACCATTCCAGCAATGGGCAGGATCACGGATTCCGAGATGTTGCGGATCATAGAAAAGACCGCAGGTGAAAAGTTCGCCGGTGTGGTTCCAACATCGCCTGCGATCTGTCCAACCTGCTGGTTGACCGAATCGAACATCCCTGAAAGATTTCCCATGATACCGCTGATGATCATGCTCTTGAGCCAATCTGTGATCTGTTCAAGGATACTCTGCATGAGCCGCCTCCTTCCTTACGCAAACACGCCGAACAGCTTCGCCATCCGGGACAGAAGCATGAACAGCTGGGAGAAAAGAGACAGTGCCGATGCAGTTGTAGTAAGAAACGCCATAGATTTGTCCTCCTGTAACTTGTCCGGCCTTTCAGCCGGTGCGATTCTAAACTGCGGTTCTGCGCCATACTTCCAACATGTGCACCTGCCGGAGAGCGCAGAAAATAGCCAGCTGCGGATATTGCCTGCACCTGACTATGTAACAGGCAGCTTTCGCCGCCCGGTCGGAATCTTCGCTCCGACAGCTTTTGCTTAACCGAACAGACCGGAAAGCAACGGCACCAGAGTCGTGCCGATCAGTGCCACGCCGCCGCCAGCCATGAGCTGCTTCATGCCCTGAGACTTGGCACCGGGGTTGTCGTTGCCGTAGCCCTCCAGCAGGTTGATAGCTCCCCAGATGCCGAGACCGGCACCCAGTGCGATGACGAGAGTCTGAAGAACGGTTACTGCGCTGTTGAAAAATGCCATAAATGTGTACCTCCTTGTACGATGCGCCCTTATGGGCGAATGAATAGTGATTTCCATCTACATGTGCACCTGCAAATGGGCAAACATATAGCCAGGTCTCCAATCCCAATCAGAAACCTGGCTATGTAAAGAGGCGGCAGCTCGCCGCCCCCTATCTTATTCTGTTACCAGCAGCGTACCCATGACATCTTCGTCACCGGAACAAACTTATTTGGCATGATCTGCATCAACCACTTCGTACTTATCACCGGGCTTTAGCTTCAGCCGATGGTCAAGAAATGCCTCAATGCTGAACGTGTTTTTCTTATCAGCACCGGCAGTGAGCTTGTAGTTCGGATGCTGGGTCAGGTCGTATTTATCTGACTTGAACGGCCTGACACCGCGCAGCTGCAAAATGCACTTTCCGCCATCCAGCACAGCCAGTTCATCCACCGAAGCCAGGTCATGCCCGACCTTTTGATAATTGGTGCCGTAAGATGGGCTGTTGCCTCTGGTATCGGAAGTGTTGTACAGATCAATTGTTTCTTTCCCAAGTGCCTGATTCAGCTCTTTTAGCGTAGTCGGCTCCGAACCGCCAAGGAAAATGCGAGAATCCATATTACCGATGATGGTATCGGCATTGTCCTTGTAGATTGCCTTCAACTGACTCTGCGCCTGAAGCACCAGACATGCCGAGATTTCTCTTGAGCGGATAGTGGCTACCAACTTTTCCAGATTCGGAATC
>CAVAXR010000152.1:0-4158 GCA_963592375.1 Oribacterium sp.
TACCTGATCTGGGACATTATGCACCCAGGTACCGGCATGATCCGCCGGTAAATAAAAAAGACCGCCACGGCAGTGGTTGCCGAAGCGGTCTTATCGTCCAGTCGTCGGGGAGAACGATGCAAAACATAGCTTATGGAAAAACTATGCCTTGGAGGACATCTCTATTGTATGCAATGTCCTCCGGTTTGTCAACGTAAAAATGTAGAATCTGGATGTAACATCTAAAATGTTGCATCGGATCGCGTTATGATCGAAGGAGGCTTATATGATATGATGCATGGCGCGTATATTTTGGCCCGGTACTCCACCGAAAACCAGTCCGAGGCCAGTATTGAGGTGCAGGTGGATCGCTGCCGGGAATGGTGCGAAAAGCATAACCTTCCGGTGCTGGACGTATTCGCAGACCGTGCGATTTCCGGCATGAAGGAGACCCGCCCGGAGTACCAGCGCATGATGCAGCAGCTGTATGCCGGCGGTGCGGATACTGTGGTGATCTATGACCAGTCCCGGATGTTCCGGAATATGGTTTACTGGTTCCAGTTCCGGGAGGCGCTCCAGCGTTTCGGCGTGCGTGTCGTGTCGGTCACGCAGCCTGCCGTCGGCGGTGATCTGAATGACCCCTCTGTTTTTCTCAACGAGGGTGTGACCGCCCTGTTTAATCAGATGTGGGTACTCCAAACCCAGCAGAAAGTCAGGGAAGGCGTAAAGCAGCGGGCCAAATCTGGCAAGCATACCGGCGGAATTCCTGCCCTTGGCTATAAGGTAGAAAATGAACGTCTTGTCATTGACGAGGCCGAAGCAGAGACCGTCCGCCTGATTTTTGGCTTGTACGCAGCCGGACAAAGCTACATTGACATAATCGAGGAGTTGAACCGGCGCGGTCTGAAAACAAAGCGCGGAAATGCTTTCGGCAAGAACAGCCTCCATGATCTGCTGAAAAATGAAAAATATATTGGCCGTGCATTGTTTGGCGGCAAGCCGGTCAGCTATGACGGCACTCGGAATGCCCACGCCGCCCGTGGCGAACACTTGGAGGTAGAGTGCCCGTCCATCGTCTCAAAAGAATTGTTTAATGCCGTCCAGGCGAGGCTTGCTGCAAACAAACATCAAAACACCGGAAAGAGGGGTACAGTCGTGGAACAGCCATTGAAGGGGAAAATCTTTTGCGGGGCTTGTGGTGGTGCTATGACGATCCACTATAAATACCCCGCTCGTGGGGGCGAACGATATGAATATTACAAATGTGCCACAAAGCAGCGCGGAAAGGGTTGCACCGGCATGAGCATCCGGAAGGACGAGCTGGAGGAAACGGTTGCTTCCGCCGTCCTTTCTATGCTGGGCTCCCCCAAGTCCCGGGAGAAGCTGTTGAGCGTCCTGAAAGAACAGCGCGATAACATCATGAAGACATCCGCTCCGAAATTAAAAGAGTTGCAGGCCGAGTATGACAGCCTCGCATCCCAGATCGAAAAAGCGCTGGATGCCGTTATGGCTGGCCTGACCTCTCCGGCTCTGATTGACCGTACAAACGCGCTGGAAGCCAGAAAGGCGCAGTTAGCGGAGGAAATTAGCCTGCTCAAAGCAAACGTCGAACACTCCAGTCTCCGTGACGACCAGCTCCCCCCGCTCCTGGATAAATTGATAAAAAGCGCGAAGGAAAACCCCTCTGCGATTTTGGCCGCCGTCCTCCGTGTTGAGGTCTATCCCAATACAATAAAGATTTGGACGATTTTTGACGATGGCCCCGCCCCAGGCGATGGCCCAATCACAAAATCTAACGTTGCGTCCCTTGTAAAATCACCCGATACCGGCAAATGGTCTTTGGGTACATTTATGGGTACCGCATCTGGCGTACCAACAACTGTACCCAACATTTTTGTTGTTGTGGCGTTTTCTGTTTTGCGCGAACGCAAAAAATAAGGAGAGGGCTATATGCCCCCTCCTTATTTTTATTCTTCCACGATTCCGTGGTAATACGCAGCCAATTTCGCCTCCGGCCCCGGCCCGTCCTTGTCGAACAGAAACGCTTTCGCCATCTCCGCGTAGAGCTCCGCTTTGTTGCACCCCTGCTTTGTGGCTACGCCGCAGTAGTCGGAGTACATCATGTTCATGGCGGCGTTCCATTCCTCCGGTGTGATATGCTCCATCACCACGCCCGCGATTTTCGCCGCGTCCGTAGTTTGTGTGAGCGTCCAGTGCCCGCCGGTGCTTCCGTCGTCATTCTTCATTTTGGCGTTCCATTTCTCCAGCTCGTGGTTGTTCAGCTTCCCCGAGCGGCAAATGCAACCCTCCATGTCGTTGACGTGCTCCCAGCACTCGATCATAGCATCAACCGCCGTCATGGAGTGGGTGCCGATAGGCTGTGCCATGTATTCGGCCAACTCATGTTCCAGTTAGGCCTTGTACTCCCGCAACTTGCTTTTCATGGCGTTGCCCCCTTCATGCCAGCTTTACGACACTTGCGCAGACGTGAGACATCGTTCCGGCTACGCCGCCCAGGGTCGCGCTGATTGTCGGCGCCCCGTTGCAGCATACGGGGATATACACGGTTGTCTCGATGTGCATTGTATACACCGTGCCGGTTGCTACGGTTGCCTGCGCCGTCATGCACGGCAGCTGGCTTGTGCCCTTGTATCCCTGGAGCACTGCCACGCCCGCCGAGGCCGTGGTGAATGTCACGTCATAGCTGATCCGGTACAGGCCGGACGAGTTGATCTGGAATCCACCGGTTACCGTGTCCACGGAGCATCCGGTGTCCGTGTTGAGCACACCCAGCACTGCTACCGGTGTGCCCACCGCCGAGAACGCCTGTGTCGCGTTGTTGTATGCGTTCTGCGCGGATTTGTAGTGGCTGTTTTTCAGCCGATTATTGCAACTCATAATGATCTCCTTTCAAAAATGCCCGGGGCAATTCCGCCCCGGGCTTATCGCTGTTAGAGCGGTTTGTTATTTTTTACGCGCACCCGCAGCCGCTATTGCAGCCGCAGAAAGGGGAGGGGCCAGCGGTATAGCTGTAGCCATTTGGGTAGCGGACGACACCATACATACGGTTGTCTGCCTCCAGCGCAGACACTTTGTCCCTCAGCTGCTGAATCTCATTGGCCTGCATCAGCGCTCTGGTCTGCTCGCCCTCGGCGTGAATTGCCGTGGTGATGTCGCAGGTCTGCCGATCCATCTGTGCGGACAGGTTTGCCGTCGCCAGTCTGTTGTCGCAGCAGCACTGTGAAAGCTGGGACTGGATGTTGTTGCCCGTCTGCATAATGGCTGTATTGGTTCCGGCCTGAGCGAGGGCCATCTCCTTCCCGAGCTGCCCGATGTTGCCCTGCATCTCATAACCGAGGTTGCATACGCCGTTGCCCAGGTTAGTCAAGCGGTCATTGAGCTGTCCAAACTGCTGCCCGAATAGGATTTCCTGCTGGGATGCCGCCGTCGCGTACTGGCCGAACTCGCCCTGACGGTTCAGGCCACCCCAGCCGCCGCCCATGACGATGATCAGGAACAGAATGACAATCCACCATGCGCCGTTGCCAGCCATGCCGTCAGCATCCTTTGTCACTGCTGCCAGGTCGGAAAGACTGTAATTTTCCACAAAATCACTCCTTTGATGTATTTATAATCCCGTAGCGCTCCGGGGTTATTTCAAAAATTGCATGAGCTCGTTCGCCTGCTGTTTGAGCTGCTGGAACTGCTCCTGGCTGATTTGCCCACTGGATAGCATCTGTTCCACTTGCTGTTTTGCTTTTTCCGGTGTCATTCCTGCGGCAAACTGCCGGAATTTTGAGATCATTGCAATCGGATTATTCGGCAAGTTTTGCTGCCGGTTTTGATTTAGATACTGTGCTATTGGGTTTGTCATTTAGTGCTGCCTCCAATCGTGTTATCCGCTCCTCTAGGCTCTGGACATTTACCTCCGGAGTCACTGGGTGTGGTGATATATCAAACGCCTGTTTTGTCCGTTCTCCGGCTCCGTCTACCTGGCAGAGCCATACAAGCGGCGCTGCATCGTCCATTGCTAATACGCTACTGTTATCAGCCATTTGCTGCAATAGAGCATCGGCGCCGCGTTCTCCCTTTACGTGGACAATCTCATATTTCTGCAATAGCCGAGGTTGCTGGTTGTAGTAATTCCCATAGCCCTGATATGGAGCATTGTATCCCCCG
>CAVAXR010000153.1:0-4151 GCA_963592375.1 Oribacterium sp.
GATGAGCATGGAATCGGTATTTTCGGCACTGGCCGGCTGGCTGATCCTGCATCAGACATTGTCTGCACGAGAACTGCTGGGCTGCGTGATTATGTCTGCTGCGATCGTCATTGCCCAGCTGCCGGAAAAGAAAGTGTGAGGGGAAAATGGGAAAAATAATTGCAATTACAAATCAGAAGGGTGGAGTGGGGAAAACCACAACAGCCATCAATCTGGCGGCTACACTTGCGGAAGCGCGTCAGAAGGTTCTTCTGCTGGATTTTGACCCGCAGGGAAATGCAACCAGCGGATTTGGCGTCGAAGAATCAGATATTGTTCATACTATTTACGAGGCATTGACCGGTGAATGCCGGCTGGACGATGCAATATTGATGGGGGTTATGGATGAGCTGGATCTGATTCCGTCAGATATGAATCTGGCGGCGGCGGAAGCAGAGTTTGCAGATATGGATGGGAAGAATCTTATTCTTCGCAAGCTGCTGTCGAGAGTAAAGGAAAAGTATCATTACATTCTGATTGATTGTCCGCCGAGCCTTGGAGTGATTACGGTGAACGCATTGACAGCAGCGGACTCGGTGATTATACCTGTACAGTGTGAATACTATGCACTGGAGGGACTGAGTCAGGTTCTGCAGAGTATTGAGGCGGTGCAGAGCGGCTTGAATCCGAGACTTTCACTGGAAGGAATCGTATTTACCATGTATGACAACCGGAATCGACTGTCACAGCAGGTAGTGGATACGGTCAGAGAAAATTTCAGAGATCATATCTTTGAAACGCTGATCCCGCGGAATGTGCGGCTGGCAGAGGCGCCGAGCCATGGTGTACCGATTACGGTATACGAATCGTCGTCCACAGGAGCAGACAGCTACCGCAGGCTGGCTTGTGAAGTGATGAACAGAGGGGATGAAAACGTATGACAAAGAGAGGACTGGGCAAGGGCCTGGACAGTATATTCGGAAGCAGTACAAGTAAATATGCTGAAAGCAGATATCGTGTAGATGAGGATGTGCAGGAAGAGACAGAAGAGGCAGAAGAAGCAGTGGTGTCGAATGAAAAAAAAGCTGCGAAGATGACACAGGCTCCTTCAAAAGAAGAGGAAAGTGTTGCGGAGCAGACAGAGGGCGGTGCGCTGCAGATTGACATCAACCTGATCCAGCCGAATCTGAATCAGCCCAGACAGAATTTTGATGAGGATGAGCTGAATGAGCTGTCCGATTCTATTCGAGCATATGGTATCATCCAGCCGCTGATTCTGAAGAAGCAGGGACCATTGTATGAGATCATTGCCGGCGAGAGAAGATGGCGGGCGGCAAAGCGGGCCGGGCTGACGGAGGTTCCGGCTATTGTTCGCGAGCTTGATGAGAAAACGTCCCGGGAAATTGCCATTATTGAAAATATTCAGAGATCGGATCTGAATGCTGTTGAGGAAGCATTGGCTTATCAGAGCCTGATTGATGAGTATGGACTGACGCAGGAGGAAGTGGCTTCCAGGGTTGCAAAAAAACGTGTTACCGTAACGAACAGTCTGCGGCTTTTGAAGCTGGAACCGGAAATTCTGGAGATGCTCCGGAATGGAAAAATTTCACAGGGACATGCCCGGGCCCTGCTGGGAATTGAGGATTCTGTGCTTCGGCTGAGCATTGCGGAGAAATGCGCAGAGGAGAATCTCAGTGTCCGTGAAATCGAGCAGCTCGTGAAGCTGGATAAACAGAAGCGGGCTGAGAAAAAAGAAAAAACAAAGGACAACGCGGATAAGAAGCGTTTGAAGGCAATTTACGCAGATCTTGAGAAAAAGATGAAGGAACGTCTCGGCACGAAGGTATCGATTGTGCCGAAGGATGAAAATAAGGGTAAGCTGGAAATCGAATACTATTCGAGTGAGGATCTGGATCGTATCTTTACACTTCTGAATTCGATTTCTGCAAACTGATTATCGGAGTAAATGTTATGAATATGGAAACACTGATGCCGGCAGCGGTGGTTATAGCTCTGCTGATCGCCTGCATTTCCCTGCTGATCGCGGTAAATGCGGGTGCAAAGTACAAGCGGCTGTACAGACAGTATGATTACTTCATGCGAGGGAAGGATGCGGAAAATCTGGAGGACTATTTTGTGGACCTGCAGAGGCATGTGGAAAGACTGGAGGATGAAGAGCAGAACAATAAGGATATGTTTCGGATCCTGAACCAGAATATCCGCGGATCCTTTCAGAAGGTCGGCATGATTCATTATAATGCCTTTGGCGGTATGGGAGGCAATCAGTCTTTTGCGATGGCGCTGCTGGATTACACCAATTCAGGCTTTGTACTGAACTCTGTATATTCCAGAGAGGGATGCTTCCTGTACCTCAAGGATGTGGAGGTCGGCACGACAGAAGTGGAGCTTGGTGCAGAGGAGCGGCTGGCACTGGAGCAGGCGCTGGGATACAGAGAGAAAGAGCAGAAGTGAAAAGAAAGAAAAAGAAGAAAATAAAATATTATGCCTTCCTTGGAACGGTATTTCTCTGTGCCTTCATCTTTTATCTGCTGCTTTCCTACAGGCAGATGGAGAAATCCCAGACGGTATATACTTCGATGGAAGAAGCCAGACTGCCGATGGTTTATACGGAACGTGACGGACAGAAAATCAATCCCATGCATGCCTATCTTATGGATATGGGAAATGCCGCTGCACGGGACAGCATTGCTGTATTGCCGGAAGACAGACAGCTGACGCTGTGCATTGAGGAATATGATAAGGTAGCAGCTTCGGTGCAGTATGAAATCCGCTCGATGGATCTTGAACAGCTGCTGGAAAAGGGAAGCCTGTCGGATATTCAGCACGCAAACGGAGAAGCCAGAATCATACTGCCGATTCAGAATCTTCTTTCGAAGGATACGGAATATCTTCTGAAGCTGACAGTGGACACCGGTGAGCAGCTTCTGAATTACTATACACGGATTCTCTGGACGGATCAGGATTATGTGGATGACATGCTTGCGCTTGCCTGCAGCTTTACAGAGCAGAGCTTTTCCAAAACAGAGGCACGCAGCCTGACAAGCTACCTGGAAACGACAGAAAATGCGGATAATTCGAGTCTTTCTCATGTAACGCTGAAGTCAAGCTTTCAGCAGATTACCTGGGGGGACAGCGGAATGACAAAAGACGGTGATCTGACAGTGACCTTACGGGAATATGATGGTGTCATGGCCGAGGTACAGTTGAATTATCATTCCAGCTGCAGCGATCAGAATGGAAATGTACTGCATTTCCGCAATGAAGATAATTTCGTACTTCGCTATGACCCGTCACGTCTCTATATCATGAGTTTCGACAGAAGAACAGAGCAGAAGCTGGAGGATCCTGTTCTTGCAGAAGGAAAGCATCTGCAGCTGGGAATTGTGAATGAAGATAAGTTAGATACGATTCGCTCTGAAACGGGACAGTTTACGGTTTTCACGGATGGACAGGAGATATTCCGTTATGACACAAAAAGTCTGAAGCTGACAAAGCTGTTCAGCTTTGCATCGGAAACAGACAGCAGCCTGCGCTCCGATTATACTGCGCATGGTGTGAAGCTGCTGCGGGTGCAGAACAACGGGGATGCAGACTTTGTGGTATATGGATACATGAACCGCGGCGGACATGAGGGATATACCGGTATTCTTTATGAAACCTATGATAATTCGGAGGATACATTAAGAGAAAATCTGTTCATTCCTATTGCGGACAGCTTTGAGGAGATGGATTACGATTATACCAAACTGATGTATCTGAATCAGGATGGCATACTCTATTTTTATTATGACGGCAATATGCTGGGGATTGACTGCAACAGCGCAGAGGTCATGAATATCAGCGGGGGACTCAGCGATCTGGAGCTGGTGTCTTCAGAGAATGGCCGATACGTTGCTTTTCAGGATCCGGAAAGCACAGACATATACCATTCTCAAAAGCTGACCTTGATGGATCTGGAATCAGAGAGCAGCGTGGAAATACAGGAAAACGGACGCGCCCTGCGGGCGCTTGGGTTTATCGGAGCGGATCTGATTTACAGCACAGGGGATGCTGCATTGGGAGAAGCATATACCGAAAGCTGTGAAATACCGGCTTCAGAAATCAAGATACGTGCTGAGGATGGCAGTATAAAGAGTGATTATCAGAAGGAA
>CAVAXR010000154.1:0-4114 GCA_963592375.1 Oribacterium sp.
GGACAAGCTGCAGGACAATCTGGACAGAAAGGTTCCGGTTGAAGTGGAGATCACAGAGGCTGTGAAGGGCGGCGTGACCGCCACACTGGAGGGTGTGCGGGCCTTCATTCCGGCTTCGAAGCTGTCTCTTTCCTATGTGGATGAGAAGGCACTTCCGGATTTCGTGGGCAAGCGTATGACGGTGCAGGTTATCACGGCAGACCCGGCAGAGAATCGTCTGGTGCTTTCTGCGAAGGACCTGCTGCGGGAAGAGGCGGAGAAGGCAAGAGCAGAAAAGACGGCAGCACTGGCTGTCGGCACAGTCTGCGAGGGTACGGTGGAGACGCTGAAGGATTACGGCGCATTCGTGAATATCGGCAACGGCGTGAGCGGCCTTCTGCATGTATCCCAGATCTCCCAGAAGCGCATCAAGTCCCCGGCTGCTGTCCTGAAGGAGGGTCAGACCGTAACGGTTCAGATCATCGGCATCAAGGAAGGAAAGATTTCCCTCTCCATGAAGTCGCTTGAGACGGCAAAGATCGAGAAGGAAGAGGCGCAGGAGAACGAGGATTTCCATGAGAACTACCATGAGACCGGTTCGATGACCACATCCTTCGGCGACCTGCTGAAGAAGGCCGGATTTTAAGCATGAGCGAATATCTCGCAAAGGAAATCACAGCGGAGGAGCTGGAAAGGATGCCGGCCGGCAGCTGCCTGATAGTGGACGTGCGGGACGAAGAGGATTTTCAGCACGGTAAGCTGCCGGACGCCCGGCGTGCGGCGCTCGAAGACATTTTATCGGGGAAATGTCTTCTGCCCAAAGGGAAGCCGGTGGTGGTCTACTGTAAGTACGGTACCCTGTCCATGCAGGCGGCGGAGCGGCTCTGTGAGGACGGCTACGAGGCGTATAATCTGGCGGGCGGCTACGGAAAGTGGCTTTTGTACCGGCTGCAGAGGGATCTGCAGAAGGAGGACCGCTGTGCGGAGATCGAGAAGAGCCTTCGGAAAAAATTCAAGAAGGACATCTTCAGTCCCTTTGTGAAGGCGGTCTGTGAGTATGAGCTGGTGCAGCCGGGAGACAGGATCTGCGTCTGTATTTCCGGCGGCAAGGATTCGATGATCATGGCGAAGCTTTTCCAGCAGATGAAGCGGCACAATAAGATTCCCTTTGAGCTTGTATTCCTCTGCATGGACCCGGGCTACAATGCGGAGAACCGCCGGATCATCGAGCAGAACGCGGAGCTGCTGGGGATTCCGCTCACCTTCTTCGAGACGGACATCTTTGACGCGGTTTTCACCATTGAGAAGTCGCCCTGCTATGTCTGCGCCCGGATGCGGCGGGGACATCTCTACCGGAAGGCGCAGGAGCTGGGCTGCAACAAGATCGCACTGGGACATCATTTTGACGATGTGATCGAGACGATTCTGATGGGCATGCTTTACAGCGGGCAGTTCCAGGCCATGATGCCGAAGCTGCATTCCACGAATTTCCCGGGTATGGAGCTGATCCGTCCCCTCTATCTTGTGAGAGAGGACGACATCAAGCACTGGCGGGACTACAACGGACTGAATTTTATTCAGTGCGCCTGTAAATTTACGGATACCTGCACGACCTGTCATACCGACGGCACGACGAGCTCGAAGCGGCTGGAGACGAAGAAGCTGATTCAGGAGCTGAAGAAGACCAACCCCTTCATCGAGAGCAATCTCTTCAAGGCGATGCAGAACATTTCTCCGAGCACGATCCTCGGCTACAAAAAGGACGGCGTGAAGCACAGCTTCCTGGAGTGGTACGACGACATGGGCGATCCATTCCCCGGGAAGAAAAACACTGCGAAGGCTGCTTCGGATGCGGCGGAAGAGACCGGCCGGGCAGAGGCGCTGCAGGAAAATGCCGGCGGTTCGGCTGCGGAATAAAGGAGAGTTCGGTGGAAATTCGGACAAGACAGAAAACAGAACGAATGACCGAGGAGAGACGGCAGGCGCTGTACAGCGCCTGCCGTCTGTGTCCGCGCGCCTGCGGTGTAAACCGGGAGGCAGGAAAGCACGGCGTCTGCGGCGTTTCTTCGGAAATCTATGTGGGCAGAGCGGCCCTTCACTTCTGGGAGGAGCCCTGCATTTCCGGCAGCGAAGGCAGCGGCGCGGTCTTTTTCTCGGGCTGCACGCTGAAGTGTGTGTTCTGCCAGAATTATGCGCTGTCGCATTCGGAGCAGGGAAAGCGGGTCAGCATTACGCGGCTCAGCGACATTTTTTTGGAGCTTGAGCAGCAGGGGGCCAACAACATTAACCTGGTGACGCCGGACCACTACATCCCGTCCGTGGCCATCGCCATGGAGCAGGCGCGGACCCGGGGGCTGCGGATTCCCTATGTGATCAACTGCTCGGGTTATGAGACGGCAGAGCAGCTGCGTCTTCTGGACGGCCTCGCCGACATTTACCTCGATGACTTCAAGTTTATGGATTCTGAGAAGGCGGCGCGTTATGCGGGGGCCGCGGACTATCCGGCGCGGGCGAAGGAGGCGCTGCAGGAGATGCACCGGCAGCAGCCGCTTCCGGTCTTCGATGCGCGGGGCATGCTGCAGAAGGGCATCATTGTGCGGCATCTTCTCATGCCGGGGATGGTGCGGAACGGAAAGGCGGTGGTGGACTACGTTTATGGAGCTTATGGAGACAGTGTCTATCTCAGTCTCATGCATCAGTTCACGCCCTTTCCGCGGCTCGCGGCCTATCCGGAGCTGAACCGTACCGTAACGAAGCGGGAGTATAGGCGCTTCGTGGACTATGCCATGGCACTGGGGGTGCAGAATGCCTTCATTCAGGAGGAGGGCGCCGCGAAGGAGAGCTTTGTGCCGGCCTTTGACGGCAGCGGCGTGTGAACGAGGACCGAGAAAATGATGAAGAATTATGAGTATAGCGCGCACGCTGCAGATCATGGGGAACGCAGGAGAGACGCTGCAATGGCAGTGCTTGCGATTGCAGCCTTTTATGCTTTGCTGGAGTCCATCGGCATTACCTGCCCCATCAAGTATCTGACAGGAATTTCCTGCGCCGGCTGCGGCATGTCAAGAGCCTGGCTTTCTTTTCTGCATGGCGATATTGCTGCCGCATGGCATTATCACCCGCTTTTTTTAACACCGCCGCTTATCCTGATTTTGCCGGCATTAAAAAAACGGATGAATCCCGAAATTATCCGCATGATTATATTTATTGTTGCCCTGCTTTATGGTATAGTCTACATGTATCGGTTAATGATCGGTAACGGTGATATTGTTGTATTTGACCCGCAGAACGGACTCGTTGGAAGGGGAATGCGTGCGGTGATCAAATTCATGCAGACGGAGGTATGAGTATGTATTGCAGAAAGTGCGGTCACGAGGTAAAGGATAACGACAGGTTCTGTCCGAACTGCGGCGAGAAAATGAGTGCTGTGCAGGACTGGAAGGAAGCTGCCGAGGAAATGGCGAATTCTGCGGAGCAGAGTCTCGGCAGTGCCATCAACGAGATGAAGGATAGCTTTAACGGGCGGGATAATGTCGGCGATTCGAACAGGCCCGGTGCAGGCGGCGTTGTGAATATGCCTGAGCGTCTCACAGAGGACAGAAGCCTTCTTATTTATTTTTTGCTGTCTCTTATTACCTGCGGAATATATTCATTCTATTTTGTTTACAAGATGGCACATGATACTAATGTTGCCTGTGCGGGGGATGATGAGAATACCTCCGGGCTGGTTGTCTACATTCTGCTGTCCCTGATTACCTGTGGATTTTATTCCTACTACTGGCAGTACAAGATCGGAAACCGACTGGCAGCGAATGCTCCGAAATATGGTCTTCATTTCCAGGAGAACGGTACAACAATATTGATGTGGGATCTGTTTGGCATGCTGCTGTGCTGTTTGGGTCCATGGATTGCTATGCATATTCTGATCAAGAATTCCAATGCCATCTGCCGTGCATATAACAGAAGCATGGGATTTTAAACTAAGTATAAGCTTTATTGGGAATTGATTCATTAAAAATACAATTATGTCATAGAACCAGGCTCTTTGGAGCCTGGTTTTTGCGTTTTTAAGCACATCAGCCGTTTTTTCTGCCTACTCTAAACAACCCGCCCGGCAGGCGGCGGACCCTTAATG
>CAVAXR010000155.1:0-4040 GCA_963592375.1 Oribacterium sp.
TTTCACGAGCAGAGTAATGCCGGAAATGAACAATAAGATATAGGTCAGCCGCAGGAAGAACATGCGGCTCATAATTTTATAAAGTCTGCCGCCGATATACATACCGGCCAGCAGGAAGGGAATCGAAATGATTCCCGTTTTGATCGTCGAAGCAGTCCAGTAGCCCGCGCGGATGTCCGATACCAGGATCAGAGTATTTAAGAATACCCAGATGGTGGAGATCGTCGCACGAAAGCGGTCTGTACTGCGGATCTGCCTGGTAAGATAGCCTACGAGGAGCGGTCCGCCGCTGACGAAAAGTCCATGGATGATGCCGGCAAGCACCAGAACCGGATAGTTCTTCAGTCCGCCCTTCTGCTCTTTTCCCGTGTCCTCGTCCTTCTTCTTTGTTCCCAGGAAGCCGCTCACCGCCAGCAGGATCACGAAGATGCCCAGCAGCTTATAGAGAAGACTCTCCCGGCCCACAAAGAACTGCCGGATATATACCGCCCCCAGAATGCCTAAGGTCATGATCACGACGACCTTGGCCAGCTCCTTCCAGTCCACATTCTTCACATTTCCGATCAATACATAAAAGCCGGAAAGGATGGCCAGCACATTCAGGATCGGTTTCGCCACCTCATAGCCCACCAGCATGATGCCGGGCGGCATCGCCAGAATGGTTCCGGCGAAGCCCGTTATGCCGTGGATGATGTTGCAGACGAGAATGACGAGATAAAAAGCAATTTCTCTCAGCATGTTTTATACTCCCTGCTTTGCACGAATGCTCTCAAAGAGCTCTGCCCAGTCAGAATTTTTCTTATAGAATACCGGAATCTCTCCCAGCGGAGCGTCTACGGTATGTACACCGCCCTTGAAGGCTGTTCCTGTCCAGAGATGAATCCATTCGTCCTCCGGAAGGTAAACCTCCCATTCTGTTTTGTCCGCCTGCCATACCGGCGCCACCAGAAGGTCTGAGCCATAGAGATACTCAAACTGCTCTGTATAGGCCCGCGGCTCCTCGTAATGCAGGAAGAGCGGCCGCTGTACCGGCGTGCCGTGCTCTGCATTCTCCTTTACGAAATGCTTCGTATAGGGTGCCAGCATGGTATAAACATCCACCAGCCTTGCCAGCTGCTTCATGCAGTCCGGATCGTCATAGTACTGGAAGTTCGTATCCGGCCGGTTGCCCTCGTGGGTACGCATTACCGGCATGAAGGCAGCCATCTCTGCCCAGCGGAGGAAGACCTCCTTCGTTCTGCAATTATCAAAGAGCGAGGTGTAGCCGCCGATGTCGCAGTGTGTCAGACCGCAGCCGCTCATGCCGGCGCTAAGTGCCGCACTGATGACGGTGCAGAGCCCGTCATGCCGGCTGAAATCCACGCTCTGATCGCCTGCCCACAGCAGTGTGCAGTACTTCTGGCTTCCGGCTGCACCGGCACGCATGAAGTAGACGATCTGTCCGAGCTTTCCGCTCTCCTCCACGGCCTCGTAATTGCACTTTGCCCAGAGAGCCGGCCAGTGATTGTGCTCGATCATCGGGCTCACACCGTTGGCCAGTACGATATCGTCTGTCGGCAGATATTCTCCGAAGTCCGCCATCCAGCCGTCGATGCCGATGTCGATGGTATACTTCTTGATGACCTCATCCTTGAACCACTTAAAAGCGGCCGGGCTCGTGAGATCGATCACGCCGCAGTCAAACTCTCCGAAGTCCACGAGATATGTGCTTCCGTCACTGCGCTTTGCAAAGGCACCGACCTTCTCTCCTTCCTTGAAGAGCTCGCCGTCATTTACAAGATAGGGATTGACATAGCCGAGGAACTTGATGCCCCGCTCATGGAGCTCTGCGATGCGCTTCGGAAGCTCCGGATACATCTCCTTATGATAATGCCAGTCCCACTGCAGGCGCTTGCCGAAGCTGGTCACGCGCTTGCCGCACCAGTCCTGACACCAGAGACCGGCCACCTTGATGCCGGCCGCGAGACTCTGCTCCAGAATATCGAAGCTGCGCTCGCCGCCCTGTGCACCGATGATGAGTCCGTTGTAGACCCAGTCCGGAAGCTCCGGCTGCCGTCCGAGATAAGCGGTCAGCTTCTCAAGAAGACTCATGAAATCGTCTGCGCCCTCGAAGCGGATCAGCCCCGGCACATTCCAGGTCTGAAGCTCATGATAGCCCGGCTCCCGGAAATCGAAATCTCCGTAGGCCGTGGAATCCATGTGCAAATAGTAGCGACGTGAGGATACATAGGTCGGCTCTGGGAAGTTCGTATTGTAATAGTCGCCGCCGGCACCGCCGTTCTCCACATCGCTCCGCCAGGTGACATAGGTCGTCTTGTCACGTCCCACGCCCGGCTCACTGGTCCAGATCGGGAAGTGTCTTCCCTTCAGGTCGAAGTAGCTCATCTGCTCGCCGAGACCGTAGATATGCTCCTCGGCATCGGACTGCACCTTCAGCCAGAAGCGGTTAATACTTTCGGCTCCTGCTTCGGGATGAAGCTCCACTGCGCCGTCCTTCTCGGAAACCAGAATCCGGAAATCATCCTCCAGCTGCAGTGTCAGAAGGCCGTCCTGTTCTGTGACCCCCTTCAGTCTGAGACCCTTTCTCTCAATGAGATGATCCTCCAGCTTGAAGTTGCCGCGGTACATGTCCACCTTTTCCTCGCCGTAACCGGCATAGACCATGGGGGTCTCCGCATCTGTATACAGAAGAACCTGTCCTCTGTGGCTCAGGGTAAATGCCTGTGCGCTCCATTTTATTTCCATGGACTTCTCCTTTAGTAGTGCAGCTCCTTGTTTTCTCCGAGCAGTCCGGGATATGCGCCCTGCCGGATCAGCGGCTCGCGCTCCGGATGGGCGATCACCCACTTGTTCCGCTGCAGCAGAAGCTTCGACTCCGGATCCTCATTGGGTGTTTTGTCCTCGAGCGGTGTGTTGGTGCCTCTCGGCAGGATCACCACGCCCTTGAAGCCCTCATCGCACACGCGGCAGGGAGAAAGATGCAGTGTCGTCTGATACATCTCAACGGCAGTTCCCTTCGGCACATAGAAGACCTTCGCGTTTTCGAAGCGGTAGGTATTGTTCTCGATCTGCCAGGTATGTCCGAGGATCAGCATGAAGTCGGTGACGGCTACATTGATCTCGCTGCCCTTGTGATATTCGAAGCCGTTCCAGGTGGTGTTTCTGCCGTTGCAGTAGCCCACCTCGATCGGCATATCTCCGTAAAATTTCTTCTGGATCTCCTGAACGACCGGAACCGCCTCCATTTCCGGAACACTGGCAACATAGACGTTGCCGTTCTCGGGAATCGGTGTCTCCTTCTCCATATACTCGATGATGCCGGAGAAATCATAGCCGGTCACCACACGTCCGTAGGACGCGAATGCAGGATCCAGAACACTCGTAACCGGTACGTCATTGACTTCGTTTAAGTGTTTTAACATTCTTAATGACCTCTTACGATCTTGAAGGTGGAACGCCAGTCATCCGGACCCATGCCCTGCTCCAGTGCCTTGGCATAAACCTTCTGCACATTTGCCTCACCAGGCATATCAAGCCCGGTCTCCTCGGCCAGCTTCATGCAGATGCCAACGTCCTTCGCTGCATTTGCAAGAGAGAAGGCGGTGGTGTAGTTCTCTGCCTCGAGATTCTTCCACTGGCCGTCCAGATAGAAGTTCTGGCCGCCGCCGTAGGAAATGGCTGTTGCATAATCCGCAACAGAAATGCCCTTCAGCTGCGCCAGAGACAGTGTCTCGTTGACGCCGTTCTGAATCTGTGTCACCAGTGCGTTATGGCAGATCTTCATGACGAGACCGTTGCCGTTGCCGCCCATACGGATGATATTCTCGCCCATATAAGCAAGAATCGGCTTCATTGCCTCACAAACGTCCTCATCGCCGCCCATGTAGATACCGAGCTTTCCGGCGATAGCTGCCGGCTTGCTCTTCACAACCGGTGCGTCCATGAACTGTGCGCCGGTAGCCTTTACCATCTCGCTGATCTCCACAGAAACGCTGGGATCGATGGTGGACATATCAATGCAGGTCTTGCCCTTGCCGAGC
>CAVAXR010000156.1:0-4034 GCA_963592375.1 Oribacterium sp.
CGACACATCGCGCATCGCTTTGCGATGCAGCGATGCGGTGCTAAACAGTTACTATTTTTTTATAGCCCATCATTATATACCACAAAATCCCTGCTGACTCCATACCGAGTCCGCAGGGATCGCGGGTTTTGTTATGAGAGCCCCGCAAGCCTAGCTTGCGCTGACCCCCAGGATGAAAACAACTGTATTTCGGTAGCTGCTCTTGTCGCTTCGCAGTGTAAGGGTCACCGTATACGGCGCATCAAGCTGCGACTGGGTATGGAAGCGGCCGTTATACTGCTGCGATACAAGACGCGGCAGAAGCTTCGCAATGTCGGCAGGCGCTGTATAGATCTGCCCGCCGTCATTATCCCCATTCTCTGACGCACTTTCCGTTTCTGAGGTCTCTGCTTCCGCTGCACCCGTTTCCGAAATCCCCGGCGCACTGTCTGCATACATGCCCCGGTCCTCCGCAAAAAAGTCTGGGTCCACAGCATCATCCGCTGTCGAATACCGTTTTTCCACCTCTGCCGACAGGATCTCCGAAATATCCGGCACCGCTGTCCGGAACAGATCATGCTTCTTCAGAAAGGCAATGGTATTCCTGTAGCTGTCATAGACCTCATAGCTCAGACTGTAGCTGCTGCAGCGGATCGGCTGGTCCTCGCTGTAAAGACTGAAGTCATTTCGCCGCGCATACGCCTTCCGGAAATCCTCAAGACTTCCGCTGTAGCCGGCTTGCCGGGACTGAAGGTAAGCATCCTCCGGTGTCTGATCCCCGTAGAGCACCACCTGGCCGATCGCAAAATTCTCATGCGCAAAGCTGTAGCTGTACTGCGCTTCGTCCTTCGCATAGGCCTCTTTAAATTCCTGCAGCAGCGCGTCACCGGCCTCTATCGTCGGCTGACTGCCGTCCGCATCCGTATAGTCCACAGTGTATGCAAGACGCGCATATCCACCGTGCCCTGTCTCAAAGGGATAGCCGTCCAGCTGCCAGGTCTCCTGGTGATAGGCATCGCTGCCGATCACCGTATCCATCAGCGCCGCATCGATATCCTCCGGTACCCGGAAGCTTCTCGCCACGCGCCTTCCGTTCTTCAGCGTATAGAGCACATTCATATAGAAGCTCTCGCCGTAATCCGCGTCATCACAGGTATACTGCATACTCTGCCTTGCGATCTCCCGCACCGCCTCGATCACCTCCGGACTGCTCTCCTCCGTCATGCCGAGAAGCCGATGCTCCCGGCTCACATAACCACCGTCAGCGCCGACGGCATTATCCCCGTCAAAGAAGAGCCGCGCCGACACGATATCCGACGCCCTCGGCACATAGCGGTCGTAGCCCGAAAGATCGAAGCAGTAATAGGAAAACGCCAGCAGCGCCAGCAGAAGGCACGGAATCAGCTCCCGGGCATGCTGCAGTGCCGCCCGGAAGCGGAAGGCATAGATGATCTCCATGAGGCAGCAGAGCAGGAAGGTCACCAGCAGAATCATGAGGAAGGTCACCGCGATTTCCATCTGTCCCGTGCTGCTGCCCATCAGAGAATAGACGAAGGCACCCGTGCAGAGTCCTCCCAGCACCGCTGCGCTGAGCTTCACAAGGATCTGTACCGGCCGGAATACCAGCGCACAGCCTGCGGCTTCGTTCGGCCGCTTCGTATAGGCCAGGTAGGTGAGGAGCAGGAAAATGACGGCGAGGCCCAGGCAGCGAAGGTCCCACGGAAAAGCCAGCCGCAGGTAGCGGGCTGCTCTCTCCACCGTCATTTCATAGCCATAGCCGTTGTACATCGTAATGGTATCCGAAAAGGCACCCGTGCCGCGCATATAGTAATAGACCGGCGAGCTCAGCAGCCTAAGCCAGGAATCCCCCTCCATCACATAAACGGTCTTAAAGAAGGCTTCCCGCAGATACTGCTGCAGCAGCCGCAGCATGAACTCCGCGCTCAGGAAAAAGCCGGTGCCAAGCAGCGCAATGAAGACATTGCCGCAAAGCAGCATCGCCAGCGACGCGAGGCCGTAAATCCCCAGAAAGAAGCAGAGCTCCCGGAAGGCCTGATACACCGCCGTCAGCAAAATACCGGGATGTATGGCCTGCATACAGGCCGCCGCCAGCAGTCCCAGCCCCTTCATGAGTGTACTGCTGAACACATAGATCAACAGGCTTCCCAATATTGTATCAAGAAAATGTCTTCTTCTCCCGATCGGCTGGCTCTCATAGAAATCGATCTGCCGCCGGTCATCGAGATACGAAAAGCCCTGCACCGCAAGGATGACCGCCAGAATGGCAGCCAGAAGCGGACCCGCACTGCTGTAACCGAAAAGCTCGCTCATGGCGCAGAGCTTCCGACTGTGCAGCACCGCGGAGCTTGCGCCACTCAGCCGGCTGTTGGTCAGAAGACTGGACAACACCAGAAATACGCCGACCACCTGGTACATAAAATACAGCAAAAGGCCCACGGCCAGCGGCCAGATCCGGTTCCGGAAAAGTTCCGTCAGCTTATGAAAGGATGAATTTTTTGACATCATAGCCCACAACCTCCGTTTCTGAAATAAAGATCTCCTCCAGTGTCAGCGGAAGGATCTCATAAAACACGGTATCCAGCGCCGCAAACTCCTGCTCCACCGTCTTCCGGTCACCGCGAATCGTAAAGGTATGCAGCTTTCCGATCCGGCTGTCCTGCAGCACCCGCATGGCGCGTCCCGCCTTCTCAGCCTCGCCTTCATTTGCAAAAACAGCCTGCACCTTCTGCAGCCCGAGCTTCATGTCGCAGAGATCCTCACTGAGCAGCACGCCGCCCCGGTGCAGAAGTCCCACATGATCGCAGATGTCCTCCAGCTCCCGCAAATTGTGCGAAGCAATGATCGGCGTCAGCCCGCGCTCCACCATATCGTTTGCGAAGATGCTCTTCACGCCCTGCCGCATCACCGGATCCAGCCCGTCAAAGGTTTCATCGCAGACCAGGTATTTCGTATTGCTGCAGATGCCCAGGATCACACTGAGCTGCTTTTTCATCCCCTTGGAAAAGGTCTGTATCCGCTGCTTTCCGGAAAGTCCGAAATCGTCCAGCAGCCGGACAAAGCGCGAATAATCAAAGGTCGGGTAGACCGTGGCATAGTACTGTCCCATATCCGCTGCCGCTGCATTCCGGAAGAAAAACGGCTCGTCCGCAATGAAGAAGAGCCTCTGCTTCACTGCCGGGTTGTCAAATACAGCCTCTCCGTCGACATGCACCGCACCGCTGTCCGGCTTCAGTACACCGCAGAGCATCCGCATCAGTGTGGACTTGCCGGCACCGTTTGTACCGATCAGCCCGAAGACCTGCTGTTCCTCGATATTCATGGAGATATTGTTCACCGCCTTCGTGCCGCCGAAGGTCTTCACCAGATTTTGTATCTCAATCATTTCCTGCCTCCTTCGTTTTCACTATGCTGCCGCCGGACTTTTCTGCTGCCGGTTCCTGTGCTTTGCTTCCGTCCATGCCGGCCTTGGAATCCCGCAGCAGCGTTTCCCGGTCGATTCCCAGTGCTTCCGCCTCCCGGAATATTGCCGCGAGCTTTTCCCGAAGCTCCGCGATCTTCCGTTCCTTCTGTCCGTTGTCGCCCCGGACGAAATTCCCCTTTCCCTTCACGGAATAGAGATAGCCCTGCCGCTCCAGCTCCGCATAGGCCTTCTGTACGGTATTCGGATTTGTAGACAGCTCCATCGCCAAGGCCCGGACACTGGGCATCTGCTCATCCTGCTCCATCACACCCTTCAGAATCATATATTTGTAATGATCCACGATCTGCTCGTAGATCGGCCGGCCGTCCATGTAGTCAATCCGCATGCCTGCATCCCTCCGTTTCAAATGTATCATCTGTATTAGTTATACTAGTACAGTCATAGTGCAAAGTCAACACGAAGCACAAAGTCCCGGGGCACGCAGGATAAGTCTGCGTCTGCCCCGGGACTTGAATACACAATTTCACTTCATCCCACGCATCAACTGCGTTTTTCGATGGAATAATGCAGTTTCGTCTGCGTTTTTCGATGGAATATTCCGCTCTATGCGCTG
>CAVAXR010000157.1:0-3966 GCA_963592375.1 Oribacterium sp.
TGGACTGAAAAAAGCTCAGCGTATCGATGCCTTCCTTTGTAATGTCGTAGCGGGTGGCGTTTTTAGAACTGCTGGCTTCGATGAGATCAGCCTCTGTCAATTCAGATATGCATTGCTGAAGGGTGAAATATGTTGTATATTCATAATCCAGAAAAAAACCGCTGAGCTGATTGTTGGTCAGCGGATAGTTTACGGACTTCAAAAGATACAGAATCATGAGTTTGTATAAGGTAAGCGGTTCGGTGATCATAATCGGCCTTTTCCTTTGGAACGGGGCAAGCGTGCAAAGTGTCTGCCCACATATAACAAAACTAAGTCAATTTTAACAGGAAAGCGGTCCCTGTGCAAGGCGATAAACAAGACTTTATCTTCACGAACGACTGTGTTAAAATAGTACCTTACGGAGTGAAAATATATGAGAGAAAAAATCAATAAGCTTGCCCGGGGAATTGTGGATATGGAAATCCCCCGCATCAGGCTTTCCAATACCTCCTTTGCAGAAACCATAGCTGCGGGAGAATGCAATCAATATGAGCTGCTGCTGATTTCGGAGAACGGTGTGCAGCTGAAGGGCCTCATCTATTCCAGCCATCCCAAGGTGCGGATTTTGAAGGAGGCCTTTGGCGGTATGCGCACAAAGCTGGGCTTTGAGGTGGACAGCCGGGAATCCGCGGACGGCGATGTGATTGCCGGAAACCTGGATCTTGTATCCAATGCCGGAGAGCTGAAAATCCCGTTTTCCTTTACCGTGGAGAGACATCCTTCATCGGAGGTGATCACGGCGCTGAAGACAGCAGAGGATTATGCGCGCCTGTTCTCGGAAAATGAGGCAGAGGCGGTCGAGATCTTTGATCATGAGGAATTCGTTCTGGCTGATTTTCTGAAGGAAGCGAGAACAATGGCGCTCTATGAGGGACTGCGCAGATCAACGGACCGCAGACATGCGGCAGCGGAACTTCTGAAGGCATTGGGACAGGGGAGTCCTGCGCCGGAGCAGGAAGCGATGCCGCTGCAGGACGGGGAAATGTCTTCGGCGGAGGAGTATCGCACGTATCTGCAGGAAGTGAAAAACGGCTCTCGTGAGACGCATCTCTATGAGAAGCTGCTGGCTGCGCTGCCGGAGAAATTTTCAGACCGGCTGCCCCGGGAGGTTTATCTGTACTTTGCCTACGAGCAGGACATGGATGCGGAGCTGAAGCAGGCGCTCTATTATAATGTGCTTCAGAACTTCGGCAGAGACGACGACATTTACCTCGCTATGGAGCGGCGGATGCAGGAATATGCGGTGCAGGAGCTTCTGAAGGGGGAGATCAATGACCGGCTGGCGCTGATCTATGACCGGATGATCTACCCGGAGATGATCGATCGCCGTATTGCGTCTGTATTTCCGGTCATTCTGAACTCCTGGCGCGTTGTCTGCAGCGACTGCAGAATGAAAAAGCTGATTCTTCGTTATGAGAATTTCAAGCGGGAGGAGCAGTATCCGATTCGAGACGGCATCGCTTATGTGCCGCTCTATATGAATTCCTATGTGCTGCTTTTTGAAGACGCAGAGGGAAAACGTTATGCATCGCTGCCGTATGAGAGCAGCCGGGTGATGGACAAGCCGTCACTGGAGGCCCGCTGCGTGGAGGTGGAGCCGGAGCAGCCCATGCTGAAGCTGAAGCGGGTATCCGAGTATGCCGCGCGGGGCCTTGGAAGTCAGCAGGAGCTGGAGCTTACGGAGGATGTGATCTCCGGTCTGGATTTGTCGAGACGGTATCGGGAAGAGCTGAATGAGTGCATTCTTCATTATTATGAAGCATACCGTGAGGAAGATGCGAAGCATCCCTTTGTTGGGGAGCTTTCTTATCTGCGTTCTATTCGTGCCAGACGTCTGTCGGAGAAGAGCCGCGGCATTCTGGCAGAGACCATGATTGCTTTCGGGGAATATACTGAAGCCTACGAGCTGATTCTTCGCTACGGAGTACAGACACTGGGAAAACAGAGTCTGGAGCAGCTGCTTTCTTATATGATTGATCATGCGGCGGAGAAGAAGCCGGCACAGCTGGTGCTTTTGGGCTATCGCGCCTTTCAGCAGGGAAGCGAGAACGGCAGGATCATTGCCTATTTGCTGCGGAACTTCAGCGGCATGTCGGATGATATGCAGGAGATTCTGGAGCGGGCAATGAAGCTGCAACGTCGTCAGGCCATGGAGGCGGACAAACGCCGCAAGGCCGCGGAGGCAGAAATCGAAGCCAAGGAACGTGAGATCAGCGAGGCAGAGGAGCTGCGGCGTGCCCGGGCAGAAAATGTCCGCGGAAAGCTCCGGGAGGAGAGCCGGCGCATTTCCAACACACAGAAAGCGCTGGAGCGGATCCTGAAGGGTGCAGAGAAGGAAGAAAGCAATGTGCCGGAGAAGACGGCTGTCCTGGCGTCTGTTCTGGAAAGCTGGCAGCGGACGGAAATGCCGGAACTTCCGGTTCAGGATCGAGAAACGGCGCTTGCCGAGATTCGGAACCGGGCAGCGGCGGAAGAGGATGCACAGCAGGACGGCCTGATTCGGGATACGGATATTCTGGCGATGGCGGAGCGTTTGCTCGGACAGCTGCTTTACACGCGGGAGACAGGCTCCCTGGATGAGGTTTATGACATTTACCTCCTTCATGACGGACATGACTTCATGCTTGTGCGTGCCTATATGACTGTGCGTGCCATCGGCTATTTCCTGCAGCAGCATTCGGTACGCGACAGCTTCTTCCGGGATCTCTACATGCTGGTGCGCGGAGAGAAAAACAAGGATCGTGTGCCGCTGATATATCTTCTGGCACTGACAAAGTACATGTCGATTCTGCGGGAGCTTTCGCCGGAGGAAACGCAGGTACTGCAGTCTGTGATGGAGGTGCTGCTCCGAAAGAAGCTGATCTTTGCATATACAAAGAAGCTGCAGCGCTTCATCGAACTGCCGGATTATGTCACCGACAAAACCTATATTGAGTACCACGGGGAACGGAGTGACAAGCCGACACTCTATGTGCGGATTCTGCCGGATGAGACAGGCTACCATACAGAGACCCTCGAGAGGGTTTATCAGAACATATTTGTTGCGGCACTGACGCTGTTCACCGGGGAGCGGGCTGATTTTCAGATTCGTCCGATGAATCCGGAGAAGCCGGTGCTGAAGGGCTGCGTGGAGGCGGGTGCGCCGCGAAAGAACCACGGCGATACCTACGATATTCTGAATGAAATGTCGGCGGTTGCAGAGAAGGGCAAGGCGGCGGAGCTTCGGGATGCAATGGTGAAATATGCACAGAACGAAGCCGTGATTGCGGCCCTGTTTGCGGCTGAGCATAATGAGAAGACGGGGAAAGGAGACCAGTTCAAGTGAGCCTGTATATTGGAATCGCATTGGACGACGATCAGACGGATATCTGCGTGAATGGGGAAGCCCGGCAGGCCTCTGTCCCGACGGCGGTCTGCAAGGCAAAGGGAAAAGAAGAGTGGCTGATCGGGGAACCCGCCTATCAGATGAACCTGAAGGGCGGCGGTATTCTGGTGGACAAGCTTCTTTCGCTTCTGAAAAAGGGCGGCACTGCTACAATTGACGGTGTCTGCTGCAGCGGTGAGGAGCTGATGAAGCAGTTTCTGCACGGTTTGATCATGGATCAGCTGCAGGAGCTGGCCGGTGATGAGGAAGCACCTGCTTTTTCGGAAATCACCGAGCTGGTGCTGTCTGTGCGGAAGCCGGAGCAGAAGCTGATTCTTTGTCTGAAGGCGCTTCTGGCGGCACTCGGGATTCCGGAGGAACGGATCGAGGTGACCAGCCATACGGAAAGCTTTGTGCATTTTGTGCTTCATCAGGACCGGAATCTTTATAACCGGACAGTAGGCATGTTTGAGCTTTCCAACCAGTGCCTGTATTATTATGAGATGTACGTCTCCCGCGGCAGCAGCAAATATGTGATGGCCGAGGCGGAGGCCCAGGAG
>CAVAXR010000158.1:0-3957 GCA_963592375.1 Oribacterium sp.
CGTCGGTCGGCTCGGACTAGAAAAGGTCCACCGGACCTTTTCTCGAGACGTCCTCACCCCATCTTCCGCAAAAACACATCAAAAAAGGGGATGTGCGTTCTATACGCGCCTCCCCTTTTCTTTTTTTCATCATTCACAGCAGCACTTATGCTTGTGCTTTTTAAGGATGGCCCTCTGCCGATCCGAAAGCTTCGCCTCCGCCTCGGCAAGATCCAGCTCCGGACTGCCCACATGACCGCAGCTGCAGGCGCCGCCGCAGCCGTCACAGCCTATATGATTTTTCTTTCTGTAATAGATGCTTCGAACACACATGGCCCCAATAAAAATCAGAATTGCCATTACCACGATATCACACAGCATAGTCCTCTCCTTCTCTCACGCAAGCTTCACAGATATGATGCGATAGCCCAGCGGGTCAATGCCTTCGTGCAGACGATCCGAAACCACGCCCAGACTCTCCGGACTCTTCAGATAAAATTCTGCCAGCCCCTTCGCATGAGAAGCTGTCAGCTTCTGCACCTCAGGAAAATGTGCGCGTATCGCGTCTTTTATGTGTGATTCACACATGCCGCACATCATGCCATCTATGTCAACCGTCACCTTCGTACCGGTCTTTTTCATGCTCTCCGCATCACGTCTGGTATCCTCCGGTTTTCTGGCAGGCTTAAAGAAACCGATCACAATTCGGATTCCCAAAATGAACATCACCGCCAGCACCAGCAATACTACCACATCTGTACTGTTAATGGGAACATTTACCTTCATTATTTTCCTCCGCTTCCTCATGAATCGGAATGCCTCTAAGAAAATGCGGATTTAATCTGCATTTCTTTCAGACCCTCCGGGGAATCGCACGGATTTGCAGAGGAATTTGCTGCTTCGCAGCGCAAATCCGGCGAGGGAAACGCTTTCATCAGCCTTTCCCCAACAAACACCGGAAAGAAGTCCGGCCATCACTGTCTTCGTCTGATGAACAGTATGGCCGGAATGGGAATCCCATTCCGGCCTGTATACAGCTCTGCAGAAAGCTGCAGAGCTCTGCTTCAATTCATTTTATGCAACAGCAGGATTCAGCTTGGCCTCTGCAGCCTTCTTGTTGGGATCCGGTCTGAACAGCAGGTACAGAACACCGATCAGCACAACAAGAGCAACGATAGTAAATACGTTGAAGGCAACCTCACCAATAGCAAGACCAACCAGCTGGTAAACCATCAGGGATACACAGTAAGCCATGACGTTCTGGAAGATGATTGCGCCCCAGAAGAACTTACGGCTGCCCATCTCCTTTGCCAGGGTTGAAATTGCAGCCAGGCAAGGTGAATCGAACATGTTGAACAGCAGGAAGGAAACAGCTGCAATGCTTGTCGGGAAGAAGGCTGCAAATGCATCATGCATGGAAGCCTCATACTCCTCAACCTCCTCACCAATGGAGGACAGCAGAGACATGGTAGAAACGATACCTTCCTTTGCCACGAAGCCGGACAGAGAGGAAGCCACTGCCTGCCATGTACCGAAGCCAAGCGGCTTGAAGATCGGAGCCAGAACGCCGCCGATAACAGCCAGCAGAGAGTCAGCAGACTCTACCAGACCGAAAGTGCCGTCTACGAAGCCGAAGGATCCCAGGAACCACATTACTGCACAGCAGAGGAACAGGATGGTACCAGCCTTCTTAATGAAGGACCATACACGCTCCCAAACATGCATCAGCACGCCCTTTGCAGACGGAACATGGTAAGCCGGAAGCTCCATAACGAACGGAACCGGATCACCTGCAAACAGCTTCATCTTCTTCAGGATAATGCAGCATACAATAACCATCACGATACCGGCGAAATACATCATCGGTGCCATCCACCATGCGCCGCCCATCAGGAAGCCGGCGATCAGTGCAATAACCGGAAGCTTAGCGCCGCAAGGCACACAGGTTGTGGTCATCATTGTCATACGGCGATCGCTCTCAGACTCAATGGTACGTGTTGCCATGATGCCCGGAACGCCGCAGCCTGAGGAAATCAGGAACGGAATGAAGGACTTGCCGGACAGACCGAAACGTCTGAACACACGGTCCATGATGAAGGCAACTCTTGCCATATATCCGCAATCCTCAAGAATGGACATAAACAGGAACACAATGGCCATCTGCGGAACGAAGCCGATCGGTGCGCCGATACCGCCGATGATACCGTCAACCACGAGAGAAACCAGCCACTCGGAAGCGCCTGCATTCTCCAGGAAGCCCTGTACAGCCGGAGAGATGATCTCACCAAAAAGTGTATCATTGGTCCAGTCAGTTACCACAGTACCAAGAGTAGTTACGGCAATGTAGTAAACCAGGAACATAACAGCTGCAAAGATCGGAAGTGCCAGCACACGGTTGGTCACGATCTGATCGATCTTGTCGGAGGCAGACATCTCTCCGGCCTTTCTCTTCTTTACAACAGTCTTGCTGATCAGACTCTGAATGTAGGTGTATCTCTGATTTGTGATGATACTCTCTGCGTCATCATCCATTTCCTTCTCGCAGTCAACAATGTGCTGCTCAATGTGCTTCTTCACATCTGCGGAAATATTTACACCCTCGATGGCCTTCTCATCACGCTCGAAGAACTTGATTGCAAACCAGCGAAGCTCAGACTCCGGAACTGCACTCTCGATGGATTCCTCGATATGAGCGATTGCATGCTCAACAGAGCCTGTAAATACATGCGGCAGCTCCGTCTGCTTGCCGGCCTCAGCCAGCTTCATGCACATCTCAGCAGCAGCCGTGGTGGACTCGCCCTTCAGAGCAGAAATTTCGATTACCTGGCAGCCAAGCTCCTCGCCCAGCTTCTTGATGTCGATCTTGTCGCCGTTCTTGCGAACCAGATCCATCATGTTGACAGCGATCACCATCGGAATACCGATCTCAACCAGCTGTGTGGTCAGGTAGAGATTACGCTCAATGTTGGTTCCGTCGATGATGTTCAGAATAACATCCGGCTTCTCCTGTACGAGATAGTTTCTGGTAACAACCTCCTCGAGCGTATACGGGCTCAGAGAATAGATACCCGGAAGATCCTGGATGATCACGTCCTTATGACCGATCAGCTTACCTTCCTTCTTCTCCACCGTAACACCAGGCCAGTTGCCGACATACTGTGTGCTTCCGGTCAGGTTATTGAACAATGTTGTCTTACCGCAGTTCGGATTACCTGCGAGTGCAATTTTGATTGCCATTTCTTCCCCTTTTCCTGATCAGAGCATGGCTCCGATCAAATTCCTTATGTTTTCTTACTCAACTTCCAGAATATCAGCGTCATCCTTACGGAGTGACAGCTCATAGCCGCGGACAGTAACTTCAATGGGATCACCCAGAGGAGCCACCTTACGGATATAGATCTCAGTACCCTTTGTGATGCCCATATCCATAATTCTTCTCTTCAGTGCGCCGGTTCCGTGAATCTTCACAACCTTTGTTGTGGATCCTACAGGCACATCTCTCAGTGTCTTCATACACCAGTCCTCCTTTTTTTGTTGTGTTTATCTAATCCTGATCTAATGCAGGCTTAGTTAACCATGATTTTGGAAGCCATCTGGCTGGTAATTGCCAGTCTGGAGTCCTTCACATTTACAATGATGTTGCCGTCTCCCAGCTGGGAAACCACCGTTACCTCTGCTCCCACGCAGAAGCCCAGATCCTCAAGATGCTTCTTTGCTTCCTCGTTGCCGCTTACTCTGGCCACGAGCACCTTGTCTCCTGCCTTTGCCATTGCCAATGGTAACATCGCTTTGCCTCCTTCCGGTTAGTTCTCAACTACTAACTCCGTCAGCTTGTTAGTTTAAGCTGACTAATGATTTATGTCAAGCCCTCTGCTGATTTTTATCAGTTTTCTCAATGAGATTTCCGATTATCTTAAAATTCACAGTGATTTTGCACAATATAAGAGCCGGAACAGGATTTTTCTTATCCTGTTCCGG
>CAVAXR010000159.1:0-3911 GCA_963592375.1 Oribacterium sp.
GTGTACTGGTTCCCTGCTACAAAGACCTGATGGCACCGCTGGAGAAACGAGGTGATGCCAAATGAGCCACAAGCGAAACGAAGCACTGCGCCACGTCCAGCACTCCATGCACCATGTGATTGCAGCGGGCGAAGGTTCCGACCGTGCCCCCGGCAGCTGCAAGCTGTGTCCGTACTACCGACCCGATTTCAAGTTCCGCACCTGCCTGTACGCACACTGCCCTTATAAGAAGCAGGTCAATGTGTTCCGTTCCACACCTGAAAAATGGGATATTCTCTATGCCCGAAAAAAAGCCGACAAGAACCGCAGACCTTGATTACTTTTATGGGCAATCCGGTGAATTGTTCTCGTTCTATCGGATTCCCAAACTGCTGTTTCAAGACAGCCGCTTCCAACCGCTTTCCACGGATGCCAAAACACTGTACGGCATCCTGCTCGACCGCATGAGCCTTTCAGCCCGGAACGGCTGGTTGGACAAGGCCGGGCGCGTGTTCATCATCTATACCGTGCAGGAAGTGCAGGATGCACTGGGATGTGCCGATAAAAAGGCCACCAAGCTGCTGCGCGAACTGGAGGAATACGGTCTGATTGAGCGCAAACGGAGAGGACTGGGCAAGCCCAATCTCATCTATGTGAAAAATTTTTCGTCAGAATCGTCAAAACCGCACCTTCTGAATCGTGATAATGACGATTCTGGAACCGTCCAGAATACGCTTCAAGAACCGGCCAAACTACGATGTAATAAGACTGAGATAAATAATACAGAGATGAACGATACTGATCCTATCTATTCCGATGAAAATGACTGGATGAGCAAACGCGAACAACTGGAAGAATATTTTTCGCAGTCCTTAGAGGTAAATTTGCTGCTTAGGCTCTGCCCGGACGATGAGGATACCATCTATCAAATCGCAGATTTACTGGTGGACACCTGTGCCACCAACCGCAAGATGCTGCGCATCGCCGGGGATGATAAACCATCCGAAGTTGTGCGCAGCCGCTTTATGAAGCTGAACGCTGACCATATCCGCTTTGTGCTGACCTGTTTGGCAGAGAACACTTCCCCGGTGCGAAACATGAAGCAATATTTGTTGGCCGCACTATTCAATGCACCTATGACCATGAATCTCTACTATCAGAACAAAACGAACCATGACTTTGCGCACGGTTCCCAAAGGGGGTGATTTTATCGCAAAGAAATGTACTACGATTGCCATTGTCAACCAAAAAGGTGGCACCGGCAAAACCACGACCTGTGAAAATTTGGGCGTTGGCCTTGCTGCCGAGGGCAAAAAAGTTCTGTTGGTAGACGCTGACCCACAGGGCAGCTTAACTATCAGTATGGGCTGGCAGCAGCCCGATGAACTGCCCACTACCCTTTCTACCCTGATGACAAAAGCCATGAACGACCAGAGTATTCCGCCCGGTGAAGGTGTCCTGCACCACGAGGAAGGTGTTGATCTGATTCCTGCCGATATCGAATTGGCAAGCGTAGAAGTATCCCTTGTCAACACCATGAATCGGGAAAAGATGCTGAAACAGGTGCTGGAAAGCGCAAAGCGCGAGTACGACTATATTCTGATTGACTGCACACCATCCCTCGGTATGCTGACCGTCAATGCACTGGCTGTGGCGGACACAACCCTGATTCCGGTACAGTCACAGTATCTTTCTGCGAAAGGCTTGGAACAGCTTTTGCAAACCATCCAGAAAGTGCGGCGGCAGATCAACCCTCGTCTGAAAATAGAAGGCATCTTGATGACCATGACGGACAGCCGCACCAACAACAGCAAAGAAATAGATGCCTTGATTCGGCAGGTTTACGGCGGAAAAATCAAGGTATTCGAGCAGACGATTCCTCATTCCGTCCGTGCTGCTGAAATCAGCACTGTCGGAAAAAGCATCTTCAGCCACGCCCCAAAAGGCAATGTGGCAGAAGCCTATAAATCTCTGACAAGGGAGGTGTTGGCCGATGCCGAAAAACAGCTTAAACGTAGTGCTGAAAGGTGTAGATGATATTTTCTCTACCGAAGAATCTCGGCAGGCGGAACAGCGCGAACAAGTACAGCAAATTTCCATTGCTGAACTGTTTCCGTTCAAGAACCACCCTTTCAAAGTATTGGATGATGAATCCATGGCCCGGACAGTGGAAAGTGTAAAACAGCTTGGTGTCACAAATCCGCTGGTTGCCCGCCCACGCCCGGAAGGTGGTTATGAGATTATCTCCGGCCACCGCCGACAACACGCTGCGCAGCTTGCTGGGTTGGATACCTTGCCTGTCATTGTCCGAGAAATGGATGATGATGCCGCCATCCTGCTCATGGTAGACAGCAATCTTCAGCGTGAGAGCATCCTGCCAAGTGAAAGAGCATTCGCATACAAAATGAAGCTGGATGCTCTAAAAAGGCAAGGTGCTAGGTCAGATTTAACTTCTCGCCAAGTTGGCGAGAAGTTGTGGAGTGTATCTCAAGTGAGTGCAGATGCAAACGAAAGTGAACGTCAGGTTCACCGATTTATCCGTCTGACCAACCTTATCCCGGAAATGCTCGACCTCGTAGACCAGAAAAAGATTTCTTTTAATCCCGCTGTTGAACTGTCCTATCTGGACGAAAAGCAACAGCGGGATTTTTTAGAAGCCATGAGCGACACACAGAACGCTCCCTCTCTGGCACAGGCACAGCGTTTGAAAAAGCTGGCGCAAGAAGGGCATTTTTCCTACGATGCCGCTTTTGCCATCATGGGCGAGGAAAAGAAAAGCGAACTGGATACCGTAACCATCAAAAACGACACCCTGCGCAAGTATTTTCCGCGCAGCTACACCCCGCGCCAGATGGAAGAAACCATTATCAAGCTGCTGGAACAATGGCAGCGCAAACAACAGCGTCAGAACGAACGCTGACATACGTTTTTGAACGTAAGACCCACCGGGTCTTTCTTTTTTTCAAAAATTTGGAGGAAACCCACTATGAACACTACCGTTGATTTCAAGACCGCAAAGACCATCGACATTATGAGCCAGCAGATCAACCACATGGACAATGCTGTGACCGACTTCTTCAACAAGATGAGCGATGTGCTGGAGCGACAGCTCGGCGATGATGAAGTTTACGCTGCCGTGGTCGCCCCGGAGATTGAACTGACCATCACTCCGCTGGAGAACGTCCGAGGTTACCTGCCGTGCTTCGATGACGCAGATTCCTGCTACAGCATCAGCGAGGATGTGCCGCTGGATCTCTGTTATGACCCGCGTCAGGTCATTACGCTGGCTGGCAAGCGTTACCTGTCCGGTGCCGTTGTCTTTGTCCGCTACGACACCGATGGCAACTTTGTTGCTCTCACCACCGGCGATCTGTACCTGATTCAGTGCTATCTGGCCGAGAACAGTGTCCCTCTGATGGCTGGCCGCGAGAAGATGGTCTGTATCTGCATTGACTGAGAGGTGCAGCATGGATACTGAAATGACCTACTCTGAGAGTTTCGCAGAAGTCACGGAGGACATTTACTGCTCCGCCGTTGATGTTTTGAAGGTTCTGGTTCTCCGTCTGCACGACTACTACTCTCGCTGCTTTTATTCCCTGCTGGATGCCCTGTATGATCATTCTTCCACCGATACCGCACTGCGCGCTCATACCAATGGTGCTTCCCAGTATGCCGTTACTGCTTCTTGCGCTCCTCGTCCTCCCTGAGAGGATTCTTCTCACATTCCAGTCCATACAGGAGGTTCGTTATGAATTTTATTTATTCGTTTATTATTTTTGAAGCTGGTGCCCTGTGCGGATTTTTCATCGCTGCCCTGATGAACATCACCCGTGCCGGGCAGGAAATCACCATCAAATTCAAGGAGGAAGCCAATGGAGCAGAAAAAGAACACGCTATCGGTGCTGGAGATTGCACCGGGGCAGTATCCGAAG
>CAVAXR010000160.1:0-3881 GCA_963592375.1 Oribacterium sp.
GGGCTACACGATGCAGGTGGACGATGAGGGCAACCATTATCTGTATTCGAAGGAAGAGCTGGAGAACAAGATCGCGACACTGACCGGCGGCCGTTGTGCCGAGGAGCTGATTTTCGGCACATCCACGACCGGCGCGTCAAACGATATTGAGCAGGCCACGAAGTATGCACGCGCGATGATCACGCGCTACGGTATGTCCGATGAGATTGGCATGGTGGCGATGGAGCAGCTTCAGAACCAGTACCTGGGTGGTGATGCCAGCCTGACCTGTTCACCGGAGACCCAGACCAGCATTGATAAAATGACGGTGGCACTGGTGAAGCGTGAGCATGACAAGGCATATCAGCTTCTGAAGGATAATGTGAACAAGCTCCACGAGATCACGAAGTATCTCTATGAGAAGGAGACCATCAGCGGCGAGGAGTTCATGGCAATCCTCAATAGAAAGGAGATCGATCCATCTGTTGTGGATCCGAATAAGTGATGTGCTGCACATTGTATCCGATTTCATCATGTTAAAAACAAAACAAAAGTAGAAATGAATCCCGGCGCTCAGTATAATCGGATTATACTGAATGTCGGGATTTTTATATCATAGGGAGGAAAAAATGAGAGATCTGGATTATCTGCGCCTGCTGTCAAGGCAGTTTCCCACGGCCCAGCAGGCGGGAGCGGAAATCATCAACCTGAGAGCCATCTGCGGGCTTCCCAAGGGAACCGAGTACTTCTTTTCGGACCTGCATGGTGAGAGCGAAGCCTTCATTTACCTGCTGCGGAGCTCCTCCGGTATCGTTCGGGCGAAGATTGACGAGACCTTCGGAAATCTGCTGAGCGAGGAGGAGCAGCTGGCACTGGCGAACCTGATTTATTATCCGCGGGAGATTCTGTCGAATCCGAAGCACAAGGAAATCGAAACGCCGGAGTGGCAGCGGCTGACCATCAACCGTCTGATTTCCATCTGTAAGCTGGTGGCATCCAAGTATACACGCTCGAAGGTGCGGAAAAAGATGCCGAAGGAATATGCCTATGCCATTGACGAGCTTTTGCATGTTGAATACAACGATCAGGACAAGAAGCTGTATCATCAGGAAATTCTGAATGCCATCATTGACATCCATATGGCGGACGAGTTCATTATTTCCCTCTGCGAGCTGATTCAGAACCTGACCATTGATTCTCTGCACATTATCGGCGATATCTTCGACAGAGGTCCTCATGCCGACATCATCATGGAGGAGCTGATGAGCTTCCACGATGTGGATATCCAGTGGGGCAATCATGACGCGGACTGGATGGGTGCGGCCTGCGGCAATCCGGCCTGCGTGGCCAACGTGCTGCGCATCGCCACCTCCTACAATTCCTTCGATGTGCTGGAGGATGGCTACGGCATCAACCTGCGCCCGCTGTCCATGTATGCGGAGGAGGTATACGGAGAGGATCCCTGCAGCGGCTACTATCCGCATATCCTTGACGAAAATGTCTCCGACTCCGTAAATCCGGCGCTGGCCGCCAGAATGTGCAAGGCCATTACCGTGATCATGCTGAAGGAGGAGGGACAGCTGATCCGCCGGCATCCGGAGTACGGGCTGAATCACCGGCTGCTGCTGGAAAAGATTGACTATGAGAAGTGGACGGTGGAAATCGACGGCAGAAGCTATGAGCTGAATGACCGTTTCTTCCCGACCATTGATCCAAAGGATCCCTATAAGCTGACGGAGCGGGAGGAACAGCTGATGGAGGCACTTGCCTACAGCTTTACCCATTCCCAGCTGCTGCAGAAGCATATCCGCTTCCTGTTTACGAATGGTTCGATGTATAAGGTGGTGAATAACAACATCCTCTTCCACGGCTGTATTCCTATGAATGCGGACGGCAGCTTCCTGAGCCTGAAGACAGACCGCGGAAATCTTTACGGCCGGGCCCTGATGGACTGGTTCAATGAGAAGGCCATCGATGCCTACTTCCTCTCCGGTGAAAATGATCCGCAGGGGAAGCTTTATGCGACAGATCTCTTCTGGTATATGTGGTGCGGACCGAAGTCTCCGCTCTTCGGAAAAGACAAGATCAGTACCTTCGAGCATTGCTTCATTGACGACCCGGAGACCCATGTGGAGAAGTTCAACCCCTACTACAGCTTTTCGAAGGAAGAAAGCTATGTAGACAGAATCTTCGAGGAATTCGGCGTGGATTCCAGGATCGGTCACATCGTGAACGGACACGTGCCGGTGAAGACCAAGCGCGGAGAAAGCCCGATCAAGGCCAACGGCAAGCTTTTTGTTATTGACGGCGGCATTTCAAAGGCGTATCATTCGAAGACGGGAATTGCAGGCTATACCCTGATTTTCAATTCCCGGCATCTGGCGCTGGCGGAGCATAAGGATTTCAAGAAGGGATCCGAGAATACGCCGGAGATCCAGATCGTCGAACAGATGAAGAAGCGTGTCCGTGTAGGCGAGACAGATAACGGGCGGGAACTGAAGCAGCAGATTCAGGATCTCGAGGAGCTGCTGCAGGCCTATCGGAACGGAGATATCCGTGAGAAGGGCGAAATAAAATAATGAAGAAAAGCGATTCGATGCAGGATATGACCAGCGGAAGCCCCAGAGCACTGATTCTGGCTTTTGCGATTCCCATGCTGCTGGGCACCTTGTTTCAGCAGTTTTACAGCATGGTAGACACAATTATTATCGGGAGAACGCTGGGCGTGGATGCACTGGCAGGGGTTGGCTCCACCGGCTCCGTGAACTTTATGATCAACGGCTTTGTGATCGGCACCTGCTCCGGCTTCGCCATTCCGGTTTCCCAGCGCTTCGGTGCGCAGGACTATTCCGGCATGCGGCGCTATGTGGGAAATATCATCTGGCTGACGATCGCTTTTGCGGCCCTGATGACGGCGGTGATTGCCGTGCTGACGGGGCATATTCTTCGTTGGATGAATACGCCGGAGAATATCTTCGACTATGCCTATCAGTATATTTTTATCATCTTTCTGGGCATACCGATCACCTTCCTGTATAACATTACGGCATCGGTGATCCGTGCCCTGGGCGATTCCCGGACACCGGTATATTTTCTGGTGTTTGCGGCCCTGCTTAATATTCTTCTGGATTATGTTTCTATCGTGATTCTGGGAATGAGTGTGAACGGACCTGCCTATGCCACCTGTCTGTCCCAGGGCTTATCGGGGCTCATGTGTCTCTTTTATATGATTCGGAAATTTCCGTCCCTGCGCTTTCAGAAGGGGGAAATGCAGGCGGATCCGGCTAAATGTGCCATGCTTTTCAAAATGGGCATTCCCATGGGGCTGCAGTATTCCATTACCGCCATTGGTTCGGTGGTGCTGCAGACGGCGGTGAACGGATTGGGCTCTGTTTATGTGGCATCCATCACAGCGGGAGAGAAGATCGGCAACTTCTGCGGCTGTGTATATGACGCGCTGGGGGCAACCATGGCGACCTATGCCGGTCAGAATGTAGGTGCCGGCAAGCTGAAGCGTATCCGGGAAGGCGTGTACGAAGCAACGCGCATCGGTGTGGTGTATTCTGTGCTGGCCTGCATTGTGCTGGTTTTCTTCGGCAAGAATCTGGCGCAGATATTCGTGGATGCCGGTGAACAGGAGGTGATTCACAATGCCTGGCTTTTCCTGGTTGGAAATTCCCTGTTCTATGTACTGCTGACTGTGGTCAATGTATGGCGCTTTGCCATTCAGGGCATGGGGTATTCCGGCTTTGCGGTACTGGCCGGCGTCTGTGAGATGGCGGCACGCTCCCTTGCGGGCTTTGTTGGAATTCCTCTTTTGGGCTATATCGCGGGCTGCTATGCTTCCCCGCTGGCTTGGGTTTTCGCGGATGCCTTCCTGATCCCGGCCTTCTATTACTGCC
>CAVAXR010000161.1:0-3845 GCA_963592375.1 Oribacterium sp.
TTTGTATCAGGTTATTGCGTTGCGGTCATGCTTTTACTAACCGCATTCCTTCCTTTCTGATATTTACAGCCGCATTTACATCTCTGTCGTGATGGGTTCCACACTGCGGACAATCCCACTCTCTTAACGCAAGATTTTTCGTTTTAACATTTTTGTAACCACAAACAGAACAGGTCTGGCTGCTTGCAAAAAATCTATCCACTTTTACAAGCTTTTTTCCCTGTTCCTCCAGTTTGTATTTCAAAAATGTTGTGAACATTCCCCAGCCGTTATCTGAAACGGATTTTCCAAATTTCAACGACCGTGACATTGCTTTCATATCCAGATCTTCTATACATACACAATCATAAGCATTGGTTATCTGTCTTGATTGCTTATGTAAAAAATCTTTTCGCTGATTCGAAATCTTTTCGTGCAGTTTTGCCACCTTAATCCTCTGCTTATTACGATTCTTTGAACCTTTCTGCATTTTGGAAAGCTTACGTTGTTCTCTCGCTATTTTTTTCTCTGCATTCCTGTAATACCTCGGATAGGCAGGCTCATTACCGTTGCTGTCACGATATAATTCATGCATCGAAAAATCTAAACCTAAAAAGTTTTGCAGCTCCTTTTCCTGTACTTGATTTTCATACTCAAAAAGAATACTCGCATAGTATTTTCCACCTGGTGTCTGACTTACTGTTACAGATTTCAGTCTGTATTCACCTGGAACAGACCTGTGCTGTTTTAACCGGACCTGTCCAATCTTCGGTAATTTCAAATATCCATCAGATATCGTTATGTTCCCATTGATGCAGACCGTAGAATAGCTGTTTTTATTACGCTTTTTTGATTTGAACCTTGGAAAACCTGTTTTCGGCTGTCTGAAAAAGTTCTGAAATGCCGCATCAAGGTGCCTGAGCGATTGCTGCAATGCGATACTATCTACTTCCTTTAAAAATCCGTATTCCTCCGTTTTCTTCATTGCAGCCATTTCTTTTGCACAAATGGTATATGTTACATTTGTCTTGTTCTCCTCATACTGCCGAATCTTTCTATCAAGCCAATGATTATACACCATTCTGACACATCCAAAAGTTTTAGCAAACAAAATCCTCTGTTCACCATTGGGGTATACTCTGAATTTATATGCTCTGTTCGCCATTCTTCCACTTCCTTTTTCGGTCCCTTTGGAAATACCATCATCAAAAACCTGTCTACGATACTTTACCACAAGCACAAGCTGATAGTGCAGTAAGAATACTGAATGTGTATTATTATCTAAATTCATTGTGTTTCAGCCTTTCTTTATCATTCGGCTGAATATATTATACTATGATTAGAATGCAATATCAAGTAGGTAACAAACGCAATTCATCTCCCACCTTAGGACGCCGTTACTGTTCACTCGCTAGCTTGAACATAAGAAACCGATGGTGTAGACTGTTATCAGTCGAAAGCCATCGGTATTCCTTATCCGAATATCCCGGACACTCTGTCATATATATTCTGTTCTCCATTTTTTCGCATCATAACAAGCATGCTCATGCATTGGCAGAGATTCTTGATGCTCTCGAAACTCCGGAATGTCACGGCCTGCTGTTGTTTCCGCTTATAATTCCTCAGAAGCCTTTCTGCTTCATTGTTGGTCGGCGGCACCCTGTGATCCTCCAGAAACAAAAGGTGGTTTGGCATGTACTCTTCCAGTCGTAAAAACAGGTTGTACCCGTCTTTGTAATAATCGTTTGCCGGAACGTCATCATATTCATCTTTTGCTTTTTTCAGGATCTTCTGATACCGTTTTTTAAATTCTGAAACCTTCTCACGGTCCCATTCTTCTTCAGGGGTCTGGTTCCGGTAATGGATCATCTCCTGCAGAAGGGCGTGCATTTCACGGTTCCAGGTCCGGTCCGGCTCATTTTCCATGCTGTTTTTCAGATACCGCAGTACATGGGCAAGGCATTCCTGATGATCCGCACCATAATGATAAAAAGTATTGTCGTGGTCATGGACCAGGATTCCCTGATAATCCTCTACCGGGGTGCCTTTTATCCCTTCATGTCCTTTCTTTTTACGCGCAAAATACAGCGTTTTCCCATCCGTAGCTGCGCATACAAGTACATGGACGCTTTTTCCGTTCATTTTTGCATTGGTAAAATCCGCATGCATGACCGGTGACAGGAGCAGGTCTGCAAATATCTTTTTCCGTTCTGTTTCTGTTTTCCGGGCAAACTCCCCGCTGAGCTTACTCACCATGCCCTTGGACAGATTCAGTTTTCCTCCCGTCAGGTCTGACAGGAACCTCCTGCTTTTATCGATAGAAGTATGGCAGTCATGATTCAGCAGGAATAAAAACGCACGGATGCTTCCTCCGTAGTTTACATCATCCGTTATGCCGTCAGGAAAAGCGGCATGACGCCTTTCACCGGTCTTTGAATTGTAGTAAACATCCGCATGGTATTCCCGTACTTCCAGAACAACACGGACGTTGACCAGCTGTTTTTTTATGGTCTTTTTTGTCTTTTTGAAATCTGGATCCTCCAGAACTTCCTGAGGCGGCGTCAGAAGGACAGGCGGTGTGGCCGCCTCCTGTTTTTTCCGGCAGTGGCCGGTGTGGCCGGGCTGACCACCGGGTCTCCTTCCTGTTTTTTCTCTGCTGTTGGTGATCTTTTTATGTCTGGCACAGCGGGAGGAGGGCAGGGAGGAATTCTCATAATCCCGGCTGATCTGTGCGGTCAGCTTCCGGTTCTTTCCCTTTTCCTCTTCCAGAAGGGTTTTGAACTCGTACAGTTCCCTGCATTTTTCCCTGTATTTATCACGGTATTCATCCCGCTGGGCCTCAGCACGGAACCGTTTTTTCTTTTCTTCTTCCCGTTCCCGGATCAGTTTCCGGTTTTCCTTTTTATAAGCTTTTTCCAGATCATCGAATACTTCAAACCATATCTGACGTATGCGGATGATCGTTTCATGGACATCCGCCAGTTCTTTTTTCAGCGCAGCGATCGTATGGTTTTTCTCTTTCAGATTTTTCAGATAGTGGTCTTGGATCTGGAGATAGCGTTCCCCGGATTCAAAGCCGGCAACAATGGCTCTCAGCTTTTTTACCTCATACTGAAGTGCGGTGATAAAGTCAAAACGGGCATCCATGATCTAAACCTTTCCTTCTGCTTATTCCTGACGTTCCTGTACGGGGATCTCCCCGCTTTCCATAAATCGGTCGAGCTGGTCCTGCAGGGCATCGATCTGCTTTACACAGCCGGAAAGAAATTCATTTTCCTTTTCCAAATGTTCATTCAGCTCTGTCAGGTCCTGGATTTTTTCTTCCTGAAGCTGTAAGAGTTCCTCCTGCAGCTGCAGATGTTTTTCCAATGAAACGATCAGCTGGTTCTGGGCCTGGATTTTCTTTTCCAGAGCAGCGGATACCGATTTTGCATTTTTTCTATTTCTATTTAAATACTCCGGATTATACATAAAGTAATACCTCTCAGGTTTGATATTTGATAAAAAGATCATACCAGATTTTATCGAAAAAAGCGAATTTCCAGATGAACGGATCCTGTGCATTTTGACGGTGGATAAAAGAAGAAAAAAAGAGAAAGAGAATGGAAAAGGGCATAGAATTCCTGCTAAATCAAAGACACAACAGGGAAAGAATAAACGAAAAAACAGAGACGGGGAAAGTTATGAACACCCCCATCTCTGGTGATTAAAAACTGTTGAAAAACTGTTTTTAAAATTCAGCAATTTGACGGTTATAATTTTGAGCCGTTTACAAACCTCTGAACAGTAACAATATATCCTTATTTTTTCCCTTTTTTTGCAAAAACCTATTGCAATACAGCAAAATCTGTGCTACCCTTTTTGTC
>CAVAXR010000162.1:0-3842 GCA_963592375.1 Oribacterium sp.
GTACACCGGATTCCCATGACAGACTGCGGCGAATTCCCGGCTTCCAGGACACGATTCTGCTGGCGGTTCCCCGGGAGTTCCCCGTAAATGAGAATCTGCACGAGGCAGCGCTGCAGGCACAAGATATTCTGTCGCAGCGCTATCAATCGGAGGCCTGTCCGGCTGTCAGCCTGAAGGCATTTGCTTCTACCCCCTTCATTCTTCTGTCCCCCGGCAATAACCTCTACAGCCGATCTCTGCATTTTTTCTCAGAGGACAACATCAGCCCGCCCGTCTCTATGCAGGTTTCGCAGCTGGTCACGGCGTATCATCTGGCACAGTCCGGCATCGGAGCGACATTGATCAGTGACTGGATGGTCACCGGCCCGTCCGAAAGTATGGTCTACTACAAGCTTCGCTCTGCCCTTGCCGTTCGTGTCTTTGATATCGTTTCACAGGACAAAAACTACCTCTCCAATGCCCAGAAGGCCTTTATTGAGCTCTTTCAGGCGCGCTATCTGCCTTCCATCCGCTCTTGACGATTCACATTTTTCTTTCTAAAATGACAGACATGCACAGCTGAACACTGCGCTGACAAACTTTATATGATAGGGCGCTCTCTCAGAGTGCTACGGTCGGACATCCATAATCCTTTTTTCAGGGCTATGGATTTTTTTGATGAAAGGAGAAAGATGGAAAATATTTTGTTTGAAAAAACAGCGGTGCCAAAAGCTTATATGAAGCTGGCCCTTCCCGTTGTCATGAGTATGATGGTATCTCTCGTTTATAACATGGTCGATACCTATTTTATTGCCCTGACCGGCAATCAGGATCTTGTGGCCGGCGTATCCCTGATCGCGCCGGTCTTCACGCTGATGATTGCCTTCGGGGATATATTCGGCTTGGGCGGAAGCTCCCTGATTGCCCGCCTTTTTGGTGAGGGAAATGAAGTCGAAGCCAAACGAGCGAGTGCCTTCTGTGTCTGGTCGGCAATTGCTTTCGGCATTCTCGTGACCCTGAGCTTTCTTGCATTTCGGAATCCTATCCTGTCAGCCCTGGGGGCAAATGATTCCACCTGGCAATATGCGAAGGCTTATTACAGCTGGCTGGTTCTGGGCACCGTCTTCATCATGTTTGGCTTCGTACCCAGCAACATTCTGCGTACCGAGGGTCTGGCTTCTCCGGCCATGATCGGTTCTGTGATGGGCTCTGTCATCAATATCATCCTGGATCCGATTTTTATTTTTGTTCTCCGTCAGGGTGCTGCCGGTGCCGCCATTGCCACGGTGATCGGTAATATCGCCGCAGATCTTTACTATATTTACGTGATGATCCGGAAGGCAAAGCGTCTGTCGGTTTCTCCCCGGCTCTGCCGTATTCCGGTGAACAGAATTGCTTCTGTCTTTGCGATCGGCATCCCTGCCTGCACCACAAACCTGATGCAGAGCTTTATGATCATGATGACAAATCATTTCCTGCTCTCCTACGGCACAGATAAAGTCGCTGCGATGGGCATTGCACTGAAGGCAAATATGATCACCGCCTTCATTCTGGTGGGCTTTGCCTTCGGCGGGCAGCCGCTGATCGGCTATAACTATGGTGCCCGGAATCAGAAGCGCCTGAAGGAAATTCTGAAATTTGCCTATTCCTTCGAGATCGCGCTGGGACTGATCTTTACCGTTGCCGTCAGTCTGCTGGCACCTTGCATCATTCGTATCTTTATGAACGATGCTGTGATTATATCGAACGGTGCCCTGATGCTGCGCTGTCAGCAGCTGGGCATGACCTTTATGTCGATCACTCTTGTATCTACCTGCGTCTGTCAATCTGTGGGAAATGCTTTCGGCGCTTTGATCCTGTCGATCAGCCGGCAGGGGCTTCTCTACATCATGATGCTGATGGTGCTTTCCAGAGTCTTCGGCTATCACGGTGTACTGCTCTCTCAGGCCTGTGCTGATGTTCTGACTTCATTCATAGCCATCTGTATCATCCGAAAAGCGGGAATCATCTCTTCACTTTAAAAACAGCCAAAAAAGCAGGGCGCCACGCAAGCTAAGCTTACATGACGCCCTGCTTTCTTTTCGGAGCAAATCCTGATGCATCGGCATGAGGAGGGACCCGGCGCTCGGCATGAGGAGGGGCCCAGCGCTCGGCATGAGGAGGGGCCCAGCGAAGCTGGGAGGAGTCCTGATGCCCTAGCTGGGAGGAGTCCTGATGCCTTAGCCGGGAGGAGTCCTGATGCCCTAGCCGGGAGGAGTCCTGATGCCCCAGCCGGGAGGAGTCCTGATGCCCCAGCCGGGAGGAGTCCTCGGCCCCATACGGATTCATCTCGAGCTTGTGGCTCTCGATGAACCTGCCTTCGGCAGGCTTGCAGCTTTGCTCCGCCGACTTCCTTTTCTTATTCTGCTTTCTTTTCGGAGCAAACACTGCAAGTCGTTTCGCTCCGGCCTTCGCCTGATGCGAAGGCCTACGCTCTAGCAACTCCTGTTTTTCTGGCGGCGTCAGCGGTTGCCTTCGCAACGGCATCCTTCACTCTCGGATCGAAGGCCTTCGGAATGATATACTCCGCAGTCAGCTCTTCATCAGAAACGAGGCCGGCGATGGCATAGGCTGCCGCCTCCTTCATTTCATCGTTGATATCGGCAGCGCGTACATCCAGCGCGCCGCGGAAGATGCCCGGGAATACCAGCACGTTATTGATCTGGTTCGGATAATCGGAACGTCCGGAGCCGACGACAGCCGCACCGGCTGCCTTGCTGTCCTCCGGCATGATCTCCGGCACCGGATTCGCCATAGCAAATACAATACCGTTGTTCATGGAAGCCACCATTTCCTTCGTCACCAGGTTCGGTCTCGATACACCAATGAAAACATCGGCACCCTTCATGGCATCGGCCAGCTTTCCGTGCTCATGATTCTTATTGGAGATATGGGAAATGGCCTCCTGTCCGAAGTTAAGGCCCTCGTCCCCCTCACAGATCACGCCGTTGATGTCGCACATCACAACATTTCCAAAGCCCATCTTAATGAGCAGATTTCCGATAGCGATGCCGGCAGCGCCTGCGCCGTTGATGACGATCTTTACCTCACCCATCTTCTTGCCTGTCACCTTCATGGCATTGATGAGTGCTGCAGCCACCACCACAGCGGTGCCGTGCTGATCATCATGGAAAATCAGAATATCGCACTTCTCCTTCAGCTTCTTCTCGATCTCGAAGCAGCGGGGCGCAGCAATATCCTCCAGGTTCACGCCGCCGAAGGAGCCTGCCAGCAGTGCAATGGTATCCACTATGGTATCCACATCCTTGGAGCGGATGCAGAGCGGAATGGCATCCACATCACCGAACTCCTTGAAGAGCACGCACTTGCCCTCCATAACCGGCATACCGGCCTCCGGACCGATGTCGCCGAGTCCGAGAATTGCCGTTCCATCCGTTACCACGGCAACGGTATTCCAGCGGCGGGTCAGCTCCCAGCTCTTCTCCGGATTCTTTTCGATCACTCTGCAGGCCTCCGCAACGCCCGGTGTATAGCACAGGCTCAGAGCCTCGGAGCTGTCTACCTTGGCTCTGGACTTGATCTCGATTTTTCCCTGCAGCTCATAGTGCAGCTTCAATGATTCCTCAGAAATATTCATTTGTCTTCTCCCGTTATCTGTATGTTATGGGCTTCACCGCTCAGCACCCGTACATTTTCCGTCATCGCCGGGCACCCGCAAGCCAAGCTTGCGCGAAGCCCGGCCTACTTTTCTCTCTGTCATCGCCGGGCACCCGCAAGCCAAGCTTGCGCGAAGCCCATCCTGCTTTTCTCCCTGTCATCGATGGGCACCCGCAAGCCAAGCTTGCGCGAAGCCCATCCTGCTT
>CAVAXR010000163.1:0-3842 GCA_963592375.1 Oribacterium sp.
CGGGAAGCGCGGGTACGGGAAATCATGGCGCGGCTGGACGCCTGCTATGGTGCAGAGCCGCCGATTTTCCTGAAGAGCGAAAATCCCTGGCAGCTGCTGTTTGCTACCATCCTCAGTGCCCAGTGCACGGATGCCAGAGTGAACCAGGTGACGGCAGAGCTGTATCAGAAATACCGGAGTCTTCAGGATTTTGCGGACTGCAGCCAGGAGGAGCTGGAGGAGGACATCCGCTCCACCGGCTTCTATCACAACAAGGCGAAGAATATCCGTGCCTGTGCCCGCATGCTTCTGGAAAAGCACGGCGGTACGGTGCCGGATACGATCGAGGCGCTGACGGCGCTGCCCGGGGTGGGCCGGAAGACAGGAAATCTGATTCTCGGGCATGTCTATAACAAGCCGTCTCTCGTGGTGGACACCCATGTGAAGCGAATCTCGAACCGCCTGGGTCTGGCAGACGGCAGTGATCCCACGAAGGTGGAGTTTCAGCTGCAGAAAACCGTGCCCGAGGAGTTCTGGATTCGCTGGAATACCCACATTATCTCATTGGGCAGATCCTATTGCACATCTCAGCGGCCGAAGTGCGGAGAATGCTATCTCCGGGATCTCTGTCCGAGTTGTGAGCATGACCCTGAGACTTGGAGATAGTCGTCATGGGGTTAAGGATTTGATTGTCGGCATGGGACCCGCAGGCCAGCTTGCGCGAACCCCCTGCCGACAATAGAAACGGGAGAAAAACACAAATGTCCGAATGCGAGCTTTGCTCTAACTATACCTATGATGATGAGACGGAGGATTGGGGCTGCGAGGCCTATATCGAGGAAGACGATATGGCGCAGCTCATGCAGAACCGCCGGGCGCACTGCCCCTACTGGCACTCCAACGATGAGTACCGGACGGTGAAGCATCAGTCCATCGGCTATCTGCCGGGCTATTCCGACAGCGGATACTTCAGGGATCAGGAAAAGACAGATTACGAGGGAGAGAGATAAAATGATACAGATCGTATTGCATGAGCCGGAGATTCCCTTCAATACCGGCGCCATCGGCAGGACCTGTGTGGCGACCAATACGCCGCTCCACCTGATCAAGCCCTACGGCTTCGTACTGAATGACCGGAACATCAAAAGAGCGGGCATGGACTACTGGGCGAAGCTGAAGCTCACGGAATATTTGAACTATGAGGATTTCCTGCAGCAGCATCCGGAGCTCTCCTTTGCGGATGAGGCCGGACAGGCAGCAGAGGATAATGCCTTCGGCGGAAAAACCGGGTCAGAGGCGGAGGCACCGCGGCTCTGGTTTGCCACCACGAAGGCACCGCAGTGCTACAGTGATGTGCATTTCGGCCCGAACGACTTTATCATGCTGGGCAAGGAGAGCGCCGGTATACCGGAGGAAATCCTGCGGGAGCATCCGGAGAGCTGTATCCGTATTCCTATGTGGGGTGATATGCGGTCGCTGAACCTCTCGAATTCCGCGGCTATCCTTCTCTATGAGGCCCTCCGGCAGAACGGCTTTCAGGCGCTCGAACGGCGCGGGGAGCTGCACCGGCTGCGGTGGAAAACGCTCGGATTATAACAGTAAAGCTTTACTCAGCCTCTGCTTCTGCGCCGCCTGCATTTGCCGCAGCAGCTTCTGCAGCTTCCTCCTCCGCTTTCCGTTTATTGTAGAAATCCTTGATGCGGGAGAAGGATTCCGGGCTCAGGACGTGCTCGATGCGGCAGGCATCCTGGGAGGCAGTATAGGCATTGACGCCGAGAGAGATCAGCACATCGGTCAGCACCACATGCTTCTCATAGGTGGATTTTGCGATTCTCATGCCGGATTCGGTCAGGGACAGGAAGCCCTTGTCGTCGACCACCACCTTGTCCTCTTCACGGAGCCGTTTCAGGGCCACGCTGACGCTCGGCTTGGAAAAGCCCAGCATGTTGGCAATGTCGACGGCCCGAACGTTCTGGTGCTGCATGGAAAGCATCAGAATACTCTCCAGATAGTTTTCTTCAGATTCGTGTGTTTCGTAAGCTTTCATAATAAAACCTCATAAAATTCCTACTTAGTGTTTATCACATAAGTAGAGAAAATGCAATCTTTCGCCTTTTTCCGCTGTGTAAAAGTCCTGAAAAATTTCGCCCGGAATTCTTGCATTTACGGCCCTATCTGATAAAATACGAGAGATGCCGAATGTCCGGCAGACTCTTATGAAGGAAGGTCATGCCAGGATAGTTTCGGACGAATAAAAGCAAAAGAATTCAGTTCGGCTTCTGCCGGAATTTCGTATCCTGAGCTGCTGACCCTGTGAGGTTTTTATGAGTTGGAAAAAGCGCTGATTGATTTGAAGGGAATTACGAAATCTTTTGACGGAGACGTCATTCTGGACGATCTCAATCTCTCGATCCGTGAGAACAGCTTTGTCACGCTGCTGGGTCCGTCGGGCTGTGGAAAAACCACTACGCTCAGGATCATCGGAGGCTTTGAAAAGCCGGACAAGGGACAGGTGCTGTTCGAGGGCACGGATATCACAAATCTGCCACCCAATAAGCGACAACTGAATACAGTATTTCAGAAGTACGCTCTGTTTCCGCATATGAGCATCGCGGACAACATTGCGTTTGGTTTGCGTATCAAAAAGAAGTCCGAAAGCTATATCCGGGATAAGATTCGGTATGCGCTGAAGCTGGTGAATCTGGAGGGCTATGAAAAGCGTTCCATCAATTCGCTCTCCGGAGGACAGCAGCAGAGAATCGCCATTGCCCGGGCCATCGTGAACGAGCCGCGTCTGCTGCTTCTGGATGAGCCGCTGGGGGCACTGGATCTGAAGCTTCGTCAGGAGATGCAGTACGAGCTGATCCGGCTTAAAAACGAGCTGGGCATCACCTTCATTTACGTGACACATGACCAGGAAGAGGCACTTACGATGTCCGACTATGTGGTGGTCATGAATCAGGGCTATATACAGCAGGCCGGTACACCGGAGCAGATCTATAACGAGCCGGAAAATGCCTTCGTGGCGGATTTCATCGGCGATTCCAACATTGTTCCCGGCATCATGCTGGAGGACAGAATGGTGCAGATCTTCGGCGCGCGCTTCGCCTGTGTGGACAGCGGCTTCGGCCGGAATAAGCCGGTGGATGTGGTGATCCGTCCCGAGGACGTGGAGCTGCTGCCGCCGGACGATCCCCGCGGTATTCTGAAGGGCACTATGACCCATATCATCTTCAAGGGAGAGATGTACGAGATGGAGTGCACCACGCCGGACGGCTTTGAGTGGCTGGTGCATTCTACAGAGATGCATCCCGTTGGCGCGGAAGTTTCGTTATATGTGAAGCCCTCCAACATTCAGATTATGAATAAGCCGGCTTCTGAGGATGAGGAGGCCATCGGCGTTGAAGACTAAGGGAACACGTTACCTGGCTCTGCCCTATCTGGTATGGATGACGGGCTTTATTGTGATTCCGCTGCTGCTGGTGGTCTACTATGGACTTACCGACAAAAGCGGTGCCTTCACATTGGGAAACCTCACGGAAATGCTGGTCTGGGAAAATTACCGGCCGCTGTATCTCGCGCTGGGACTCTCCGCGCTGAGCACGCTGCTGTGCTTTCTGCTGGCCTTCCCGCTGGCTCTGGTGCTCAGGAACCGGAAGGTCGGCAAGGGCTCCTTCGTGGCGTTCGTCTTCATTTTGCCGATGTGGATGAACTCGCTGCTCCGGATCCTGGCCTGGCAGACGCTGCTGGAGCGAAAGGGTGTGATCAACGGCATCCTTGCGTTTCTGCATCTGCCGCAGCAGAACCTTATCAATACGCCGGCGGCCATCGAGCTGGGCATGGTCTATGACTTCCTGCCCTTC
>CAVAXR010000164.1:0-3836 GCA_963592375.1 Oribacterium sp.
TCGGGATCAGTCCGTAGGCCTTCATGCTCTCCGTGTTGATGTAGCCGCCTGCTGTTCCCGACGGTGTGATGCCGGTGTTCGTGTAGCCGGAGCCGCTGGTGTTGTAGCTTGGTGTTTCCTTGATCAGGATCTGGGTTGAGCCATTAGTCACGCACCCCTCTATACGCTCCCATATATCGCCCCACCAGTTCTCTATATGGAAGACCTTCACATAGTTCCTTGTAGCGTTTGTGCCATAGAACTGGCCTTTGCTCGAGGCTCCTCCGGTCGTGAGGTAGTTCGGGCTTGAAGATGTTCCTCCGGTGTAGTAGCCAAAGCCCAGGGCTGTCTGCAGGTTTGTGGTCTTGCATATTAAAACCAGGAGCATATTGATCAGGTTCCTCTGTGACCAGCTTCTTGTCGACCAGAGCGAGCCATTGTTCTTCGCGTAGGTGAGCTCGTTCGTGCCGGTCTGTGATGCCATAGGAGTGAGGCCCTTGATAGATCTCACCTTTGAGCTTGAGAGTGCGCCCTCGAAGAGTGATAAATAAACATAATCGGCGACAGATCCGTCTGCCCTAGTGTGAGCATAGGCGTGATAGTCCTCATCCAGCTGGATGTCGCAGAAGTTCACATACTCATAGCTTGCATCCTCCCAGCATTTCATCCAGACGCATGGGATCTGCGCCATGCCGTTGCCATTGTAGCTGATGCTTGATATGTCGGATGCGGTTCCGTCTTCCTTCTTCGTGTAATCATCCGGATCCAGATAGTAATCAACCGTACCGTCATTTTTGACCATGCAAGGCTTATTTTCTGTCAGGAACCAGTAGTCACCGAAGCTTCCAGCGTCGAATGCCCCGGTGCTCAAGTTTACTGCGGCGGGAGTGTGGCCTGCTGCCATCTCTGTGTAGGTTACGCGGGCAGCGGGATCACTCTCGCTCTTCGCAATCTTGAAGCCTAAAAGGGTGTACTCCTTCGGTGTCGCGCTTGCCTGGCCGCCGGCCAGGTTGTAGACATTGTGATCCGAATAAGGGAAGGCAGTGTAGTAGTAGAGCTGATCATTTGTCAGACCTGTGTCCTCGTAAGATCCGGAGAGCTCTGTCGTGTTGATTACAAGATCACCATCCTGGATCGCAGCGGGAAAGGCTTTCGTTGATCTTCTGATCATCACGCCTGCTACTCTGCAGATGAGCTGATCGTCCACTACGGTGTCCTCAGCAGCCCACTTGATTGTAGCTTTCGCGTCCCCGCCTCTTACTGAAAAAGTGGTAAGATCCTTCGGAGCTATGCCCCAGCCATTGTCATCTCGGTACTTCTTAAATACTAAATCAGCCATTTATTTCCTCCTTTATGCTGCCATCGACCTCGAAGGTCGTGGTCTTACTCCATACAACAACACCGGCCTGAGTGTAGAGCGTCTCCAGGATGGACCCGTCCGCTTGGAATATTGTGTCGAGATGTCTGCCGTCCGCCCAGGTCTCCACTACTGTGGATGCGTCCGGGAAGGCTGTGACCTTCTCCTGCGTTGCAGGAGCTCTGCCGTCCTCAATCTCGTCGATCTCGTTCTGAAGCTTTCCTGCTGCGTCTTCGGAGAGCTGGCCCCTCATAGACTCGAACCATGCGCCGAAGAGTGTCTCTGCCTGAGCCTCGAAGGCCTCAATGCTCTCATCATAGGCAGCGTAGTCTGCGGCGACGGCCTTCTTGTAGTTGGCCATGTAGCTGTCGAACTGCGCCTGGATCTGCGAGAAGTCGATCTGATCGACGGTAGCTGCCACAATACCGCAAAGGTCTGTGTCAGGTCTGCAGTCAGTGATATCGGCCTGAGTGATAGAGGTCGCGCCTGCCGCCACATAAACATGAGCCAATACAAGCTGATAGACTCCGTCCTCTCTGACTGGGTTCTTTGCTGCCGGCGTGTCAGTCGCTGATCCGGTGACCACCTTCAGGTTGAAGTCTCTGTCAGTATCGTTTCTTTCGATCACGACATTGTCAATTCTGTCATAGGTCGCGTGGGCCGTCGTCACATCCAGTGTCTCGGCACTCTGCCAGAGCTTGACCTTGCCGTTGATGTTGCAGTAGCCGGCCTGAACCGACACCTGCATGCCGTCGCCTGCTAAAACCCGCAGGTCCCCGGTAAATACTCCGGTCGTGAAGAACTTCCGGAGCCACTCTGAGAAGCTGTCTGCGTCATATACGCGGTCGCCGTTCTCTGAGTTATAAAAAAGAGCATAATTCAGTGTACTTTCTGCCATTTTTTAGTCCTCCCAGTCTATCGCTGTAGGCAGCGGGTTCCCCATGGTGGGCGTCACCGTCATGGCTCCGTACTCGTAGGTCTCCTGCAGCTCTGTGATCCTGAGAGATCGCTGCATGCCCCAGCTTGCTTTCTTTACTGTTACAATGTCGCCCAGGTCATAGTTCGACCGATAGACAAAATTGCCGTTTGCATTTGTGTCACACTCGAAGGTCTCGCTGAAGGCGTCGGCGTTGAGTGTGTTCTGGCCTTCCTGCTTGAGCGCCGCATAGAACTCCGCGGTCGTCAGATCCGTCGGGCTGACACCCGTCGCATCCACATAGATCTCACGGCGCTCCAGCCCGGAGCTCTCCGTGTCTCCTACCACCACGAGCACTTCATTCTCGTCTGCGTCTTTGCCTATGACATAGGCAACATTCGCATAGCTCTGATCGTTTGCTCTGTAGTCCACTTCGTTGAGGTTGTCGTAGTTCTCAGAGAAGGTGACACGGTTGTTGTCTGACTGCTCAGCGCTGCGGTCCGTCCCCTTGTAGGTCTCGAAGATGATCTTCTTCTCGTTGAAGTCGGGGCGGAACCGGTAGCCGATGTTTCCGGCTTTGGCCAGCTTCGTCATGAAGTTCAGCAGGTTTTTGTATGTCACCTGACCGGTGACTGTCTCGGGGAAGCCCTTCAGCTCGCCCAGCTCTACGAGCGGGATCGCTGTGACTCCGGAAAGAAGTGTCCTCATGGCCACTTCTATGGTGCAGTCGAGGTTCACGGTGCCGCGGATCAGTCGGTAGCCCATATAGGCCGAAAGGAAGCGCCCCTGAGCCGTGATTTCATTCGAATCAGGCGACTCTTCGTACTCCACATCCTCTATGATGCCCGCATCGTCCTGGCCGTACATCGTCACCAGGTTTCCGATCGTGAGAAGCTTCAGATTGAAGTCCGTGATCGGAGCATGGAGCTCGAAGGTGCCAGGCTCGAAGTACCTGCGCACCCAGATCAGACTTGTCTGATTTTCGATGATGCCCTGGAGATCCAGGTCTGCGTTGTAGACTCTTATCTCCATAGGCTACACCCCCAGGTACTTATATCTGAAGACGACAGTTACACTCAGGTAGCCTGAGCCACTGTCTGCATCGTAGCCGATGGTATTGTCTCCTCTCATCAGCTGGATGAACTCGCTGGACTCATCCAGATATTCGTTGATCTCCGTGGTGACTCCATCGCTGATCAGGTATACATGCTTGTTATTCGTTCCGGTAGTGATCCGGACCTCGTCCCCGCTCTTCATTGTGAGCGTGTGCGCTGAGGTGCCGACCTTGATTGTCTGCTGTGTCTCGACGCATGTGATCGACGGGTTCGTCACTGTACCGGTGGCCACAATGCTAATGGTCATGCCGATGTTATCCGCTGCGGTGTCGTTTGTTATGGTCTTCAGTTTTTCGCTTGACCTCTCACCCATAGGCTCACCCGCATCCTGAAACAGATGTGGGAAGGTCCAGGCGGCGGTCCATCCGGCGATGCGGACTTCTGTGTCGCTGTTTGCATGGAAGTAGGGATCCGGGCAGATCAGTGACACTGTTGCCGTTCTCGTTGAGCCCATCGTTGTGGTCTGTAC
>CAVAXR010000165.1:0-3826 GCA_963592375.1 Oribacterium sp.
CTGATGGACACGCTCGCGGATCACGACGCGGGAAAGGAACCCGCCGAACCCGACGAGCCTTCTGAACCGTCCTCTGCCAAGCGCGTGCGCATCGTGTGCGGCAACGGATCCGTCAACATCCGTGTGGGCAACGGTACGCAGTACGACCGCATCACTGCTGCGAAGGACGGCGCTTCTTTCGAATGGGTAGCCACCGCCGAAAACAGCTGGCACGCCGTCGTAGTAAACGGACGCGTGGGCTGGGTTTCCGGGAAATACGCGAAACTTGCGTGATGCACAGCTCTATTATATATAGGAAGAGATGCAATTGGGGCCGGAGGAATCCGGCCTCTTTTCTTATATAGATCAGACGGATCAGAAAGGAATGCTTTCATGACAAACGCTGAACGGGATTACATTATCCGCTACAGGCGATCAGGAAAAAGTTGCACGGAGATCGCACGGGTACTGGGGCTGTCCGTCAATACAGTGAAGTCCTTCTGCCAGAGAAACAGCATCGTACCGATTGCGCCGAACCCGCGGGTGGAACTTTCCGCTCTTTCGGAGGCAGTTTGCCTGTGCTGCGGCGAAAAAATAGAGATTCTGCCCCATCGCAAAACGAAACGCTTCTGCTCGGATGCATGCCGGCTGCACTGGTGGCACGCCCACCGGGATATGGAGAAAAATGCCGTAGACCGCCGCTGTTTGTCCTGCGGGCGTGTCTTCCGCTCTTCGCGGGACCAGAAATACTGCAGTCACGCCTGCTATATCAAAGCGAGATTTGGAGGGAACGCGCATGGGCGCAATGCTGACGCAAGAGCAGTTTGACCGGGAAGCGGGCTTCCGGCTTTCTCTTTCCATTATGAATCGCCTGATGGAAGACAGCCTGCTGACCCAAAAGGAATACGGGCAGATCGAACGAATTCTGGCGCGAAAGTTCTCGCCGATATGGGCGGGTTTACCCGATATAATAAAGGATAAATCTGCGTGACAGCCCTTGATAATCCGTCCACATGACGGTAATATGCATCACGATCCGATGGATTGATACAATGTCAGAAGGGACGGATTGATATGAACGAGAAGACAATGACGCTTACCCGCATGGAAGCACCGGCGCAGCTGCCTGTACGAAAGCGCGTAGCGGCCTATGCCCGCGTCTCCATGGAAAAGGACGCCATGCTGCACTCGCTGGCGGCGCAGGTCAGCTATTACAGCGAACTGATTCAGCGAAACCCCAAATGGGAGTACGCAGGGGTATTCGCGGATTATGGCCTGACCGGTACGAAGGAAACGCGCCCGGAGTTTCAGCGGATGCTGAAGGAATGCCGCGAAGGAAAGATCGACCTGATTCTGGTCAAGTCCATCTCCCGTTTCGCCAGAAACACGCTGGCGCTGCTGAATACGGTGCGCGAACTGAAGGGCCTGGGCATAGGCGTTTATTTCGAGGAACAGAAGCTGGATACGCTGAGCGGGGACGGTGAGTTTATGCTGACCATCCTCGCTTCTTTTGCACAGGAGGAAAGCCGCAGCGTATCCGAAAACTGCAAATGGCGCATCCGAAAGAAATTCGAACAGGGCATTCCCACAGGCTTTGGAATGTACGGTTACGAGGTAAAAAACGGCAGCTTTGCCATTAAACCGGAGGAAGCCGCAGTAGTTCGCCGGATTTTCCAGATGTACTTGGGCGGCATGGGCAGCGTCAAAATCATGAAGCTGCTGACGGAGGAAGGCGTGCCCGCGCCATTGGGCGGGCTGTGGAATGCCAGCGTGGTCATGGAAATGCTGAAAAACGAGAAGTACGCCGGCGATCTGCTGCTTCAGAAGTTCTACACCAACAACCATGTGGAGAAGAAGCGTTTTCACAATCGCGGAGAGCTGCCGCAATATTTCGTTGGCGAAGATCATGAACCGATTATCGACCGGGAAACCTTCGATGCGGTGCAGCGGGAGATCGCCTGGCGAACGGCGCGGCGCAAGGCGGCCAAGGCGAAAAGGGATACTCAGGAAGCGGCTTCAGTTGTTTCTTCGGGTTCCGAGCACACGCCGTCCTCTGGGAACAATAGCAGAGAAGCAATCCCTCTGACTGATCGCATTTACTGCGGCATCTGCGGAAAGAAATATCGATACAAGGTCACGCGACTGGGCACGCCCTATGCCGCGCCAGTCTGGATCTGCAGCACATTCAATTACCGGGGCAAGGCGTACTGCGCTTCGAAGCAGATCCCCGAGGATATTCTGAAAGAGCTGATTACCTCCGTTCTGGGAACGGTTCATACGGAGGACAGCGTTCATCATATTGAGATGCATCCGGGCAACCGGGTGCTGTTTGTTTTTCAGGACGGTCATACCGAAGAACACTTCTGGGAAGACCGTTCCCGCAAAGACAGCTGGGACGCAGAAAAGCGTCAGAAAGCCGCAGAGAAAACCAGAATCCAGCACCAGAAGCGAAAGGAGCAGGAACAATGAGCGAAGCCAGAGCATCAGGCTCTACCGTTGATAGAGTTTTTACACCTACAGTCACGCGCGTCAAAACGGTTCGGGTCATCCCGCCGACCATTCAGCCGCTATCCGACATTCCTGCCTTTTCGGTGCGCCCCAGACGCGTGGCGGCATATGCCCGCGTCTCCACCAGCAGCGAGGAGCAGCTGACCAGCTATGAGGCACAGGTAAAGCACTACACCGAGTATATCAAGTCCAAGGAAGCTTCGGACAACTGGCAGTTCGTGGATGTGTATACGGACAAGGGCATTACGGGCGTAAGCACTAAAAAGCGCGAAGGATTTAACCGCATGATTCAGGACGCGCTGGCGGGCAGGATTGACCTGATCATCACAAAGAGCGTCTCCCGCTTCGCAAGAAACACGGTGGACACGCTGACTGCCATCCGCAAGCTGAAGGAATACGGCGTGGAGGTCTATTTCGAGGAACAGAACATCTACACGCTGGATGGCAAGGGCGAAGTGCTGCTGACCATCATGTCCAGCATCGCGCAGGAGGAAAGCCGCAATATTTCCGAAAACGTGACCTGGGGGATGCGGAAGCGCTTCGCAGACGGCAAGGTGACCATGCCCTACGGGCAGTTTATGGGCTATCGCCGCGGCAAGGACGGAACGCCGGAGATTGTGGAAGCGGAGGCGGACATCGTGCGCACCATCTTCCGACGCTTTCTGGAAGGTGCAACCCCGGCGATGATCTCCAGAGAACTTAATCTGGCCGACGTTCCCTGCCCTTCCCGAAAAAGTCTGCTGAGTGAGAACGAGGCTGAGATCGCTAAAGCGCGAAAGAAAACTTCCCGCTGGGGCACGTCCACGGTGGAGAACATCCTTGCCAACGAAAAATATAAGGGCGACGCCATCCTGCAAAAGACGTACTGCACGGATTATCTTCTGAAGACCTTTGTGGTGAACGACGGCAGCGTGGTGCCCAAGTATTATGCACAGAACAGCCATCCTGCCATCGTCTGCCCGGAGGTATTCGACCTGGCGCAGCAGGAGCTGGCGTGGCGCAGAAGCCTGCATGGCAGATACAGTGGAAGAAGCTGCTTTGCTTCGCGTGTCGTCTGCGGGGACTGCGGCGCGTTTTACGGCAGCAAGGTCTGGCACAGTACGGACGAATACCGGCGCACGATCTGGCGCTGCAACAATAAGTACACAGGTGAAACAAAATGTACAACGCCTCATGTGACGCAGGAGGCATTGGAGAAAGCGTTCGTGCGGGTCATGCAGCAGGTGCTTTCTCAGAAAGATGCGATCCTGACCGCCTGCCGCGAAGCGCTGGAGGAAGCCTTTGATACCACGGAACTCGATAAGGCTGCCACGCGGCTGCAGGATCAGGCGCTGGGTAT
>CAVAXR010000166.1:0-3780 GCA_963592375.1 Oribacterium sp.
CTGCCTCGCTGAGCACCTTGGTGGTCTCCTGGAAGGATGCCGCCGACATGAAGGAATCGGTTGCCAGAGAAGCCTTCGTGATACCAAGCATAGTCCGCTTGCCCTCTGCCGGCTTCTTGCCTTCCTTCTCGAGACGCTCGTTCTCATCCTCGAAGTCAAGACGATCCACTGTTGTGCCCGGGATAAAGTCGGAATCGTTAGACTCTTCGACTCTTTCCTTTCTCATCATCTGATGAACAATCATCTCGATATGCTTATCGTTGATTTCTACACCCTGCAGTCTATATACACGCTGCACCTCAGAGATCATGTAATCCTGAACAGCCTGTACACCCTTGATCTTCAGCAGATCATGCGGGTTGATAGAGCCTTCCGTCAGCACATCGCCGGCTTCCAGTCTCTGGCCGTCCAGAACCTTCAGTCTGGAGCCGTAAGGGATCAGATAAGTCTTGGACTGTCCTCTTTCCCCATCGGTCACCACAACCTCTCTCTTCTTCTTGGTATCCTTGATCTCAACGATACCCGGAATCTCAGTGAGAATTGCAAGTCCCTTCGGCTTACGCGCCTCGAAAAGCTCCTCGACTCTCGGAAGACCCTGTGTGATATCTCCGCCGGCCACACCTCCGGTATGGAAGGTTCTCATGGTCAGCTGCGTACCCGGCTCACCGATAGACTGGGCCGCAATGATGCCGACAGACTCGCCGACCTGCACCGGCTGACCGGTTGCCAGGTTTGCGCCATAGCACTTTGCACAGATACCGTTCTTGGAGCGGCAGGTAAGCACGCTTCTGATACGCACGGACTTTCTGCCCAGCTTGTTCAGCGCATTCATCACCAGCGGTGCTCTCTTCGGCGTCACCATGTGGTTTGCCTGGATCACTACCTTTCCGGTCTCCGGATCGGTGATGGTCTCTGCGAGGAATCGTCCCGTGATTCTCTCCTGCAGGGACTCAATCTTCTCCTGTCCGTCAGAAAGCTCCGTGATCTCCATAGAAGGAATGGTCTCACGGCCCTCTGCGCAGTCGATATCACGGATGATCAGATCCTGTGCCACGTCCACGAGACGTCTGGTCAGGTATCCGGAATCGGCGGTACGAAGTGCGGTATCGGAAAGTCCCTTACGTGCACCGTGTGCAGAAATGAAGTACTCCAGTACATCCAGACCTTCACGGAAGTTGGACTTGATCGGCAGCTCGATGGTTCTACCGGTTGTATCCGCCATCAGGCCTCGCATGCCGGCCAGCTGCTTGATTTGCTTGTCAGAGCCTCGCGCTCCGGAGTCAGCCATCATGTAGATGTTGTTGTACTTATCCAGGCCGTTCAGAAGGTCCTTGGTCAGCTGATCATCGGTAGTCTTCCAGGTCTCGATAACTTCCTTATAACGCTCCTCCTCCGTGATCAGACCGCGGCGGTAGTTCTTTGCAATCTTATCGACCGTCTTCTGCGCATCGTCCAGCAGCGCCGGCTTGCTTGCAGGCACGGTCATATCGTGAATGGATACGGTCATAGCCGCTCTCGTGGAGTACTTGTAACCGATGGCCTTGATATCATCCAGCGTCAGCGCGGTCTGCGTTGCGCCATGAACATCCATCACCTTCTCAAGGATCTTCTTCAGATCCTTCTTCTTCACCAGATGATTGATCTCCGGTACCAGCTCGTTGCCGGGAACCTCACGATCCACAAAGCCCAGATCCTGCGGGATGATCTCATTGAAGATCAGACGGCCGACAGTGGTCTCTACCACGCCCTCATAATGCTTTTCGCTGCCGTCCTCCTGCTTCACGTTGCGGTCAACACGGCACTTAATCTTGGCATGCAGTGTCACACACTTATTTTCATACGCCAGGATCGCCTCATTGATGGACTTGAAGAGCATGCCCTCGCCCTTATCGTTGTCGCGCTCCTGGGTCAGATAATACACACCCAGAACCATATCCTGTGACGGAACGGCAACCACACCACCATCTGACGGCTTCAGCAGGTTGTTCGGAGAGAGCAGCATAAAGCGGCACTCTGCCTGTGCTTCCTGCGTCAGCGGAAGATGGATAGCCATCTGGTCACCATCGAAGTCCGCATTGAAGGCCGCACAAACCAGCGGATGCAGCTTGATGGCCTTACCCTCAACCAGGATCGGCTCGAAGGCCTGAATACCCAGTCTGTGCAGGGTCGGCGCACGGTTCAGCATAACCGGGTGCTCCTTGATCACATCCTCAAGGATATCCCAAACCTGCGGATCCAGGCGTTCCACCATCTTCTTTGCATTCTTGATGTTGTGTGCCTTGCCGGACTCCACCAGCTCCTTCATAACGAAGGGCTTGAAGAGCTCGATCGCCATTTCCTTCGGCACACCGCACTGATAAATCTTCAGCTCCGGTCCAACGACGATAACAGAACGTCCGGAATAGTCTACTCGCTTTCCGAGAAGGTTCTGTCTGAAACGTCCCTGCTTACCCTTGAGCATGTCAGAAAGAGACTTCAGTGCACGGTTGCCGGGGCCGGTAACCGGACGTCCGCGGCGGCCGTTGTCGATCAGTGCGTCAACTGCCTCCTGCAGCATTCTCTTCTCATTCCGGACGATGATCTCCGGTGCTCCCAGCTCCAGGAGACGCGCGAGACGGTTGTTTCTGTTGATAATTCTTCTGTACAGATCATTCAGGTCTGAGGTTGCGAATCTGCCGCCGTCCAGCTGCACCATCGGACGAAGATCAGGCGGAATCACCGGGAGATTGGTCAGGATCATCCACTCCGGCTTGTTTCCGGAGGAACGGAAGGCCTCAACCACCTCGAGACGCTTCACAATTCTGGTTCTCTTCTGTCCCGAAGAATCATCCAGCTCAGAGCGAAGCTCCTTGTACTCCTTCTCCAGATCGATGGACTGCAGCAGCTCCAGCACGGCCTCCGCACCCATACCGGCACGGAAGGAGCCGTAGCCATACTGCTCCACAGCATCTCTGAATTCCTTCTCGGAGAGAACCTGCTTGTAGCTGAGTCCGGTCTCACCTGCATCCAGAACAACATAGGATGCGAAATAGAGCACTCTCTCCAGCGTTCTCGGGCTGATGTCGAGGATCAGGCCCATGCGGGAAGGGATACCCTTGAAGTACCAGATGTGTGAAACCGGCGCTGCCAGAGCGATATGTCCCATTCTCTCACGACGAACAGAGGACTTTGTCACCTCAACGCCGCAGCGATCACAGGTGACACCCTTATAGCGGATCTTCTTGTACTTGCCGCAGTGACACTCCCAGTCCTTGACCGGGCCAAAAATACGCTCACAGAAAAGGCCGTCCTTCTCAGGCTTCAGCGTTCTGTAGTTAATGGTCTCCGGCTTTTTCACTTCGCCGAAGGACCACTCCAGAATCTTTTCCGGTGAGGCAAGGCCGATTTTGATGGAATCAAACTGAATCGGCTCATTTACATTTTCAAGCTGTGCCATGTAATCCTCCTATATTTAATCAGTTGTCACTGTCATCTGCGAAATCATCGTTTCCGAAGAGCTCGTCCTGCTCTGCCGCGCTGAAGCCGGCAGCATCATCGAATTCCTCACCAAACTCCGCTTCCAGCTGTACATCGTCGGATGCGCCGGCATTTGCCTGATCCGCCTCGCTGTTCACCAGCTCGCCGTCCTTGAACTCCTGCTGCGTATAGCCGTAAGCGCCGTAGTTCTCCTGACGATCGTAGCGTCCGTCGCCGCCGGACAGCAGACGGTGCATATCCTGGTTTGCGTCATACAGATCCTCGGTGATCTCCACTTCGTTCTGATTCTCATCCAGCACACGC
>CAVAXR010000167.1:0-3764 GCA_963592375.1 Oribacterium sp.
TCAGAAGGAAGGTCTGTATTTTGCGAATATGAAGGTAGCCGATGGCAGAGTGCGTTTTGATGAGCTTAGCTATGACGGCCGCAGCTTCCTGAAAATGGGAAGCGACAGCATTATCAGCAATCGGGAAAAGGAAGAAAATGCAGGCATTTCATATACACAGGATGCTTTGCTTAAAAAAACGGCTTATCTGACGATTTCAGATATTGGAAGCGGTCAGCTGCAGGAAGGAAGTCCGCAATATTTTTCCATCGAAAAGAGTGCTTCTATCGATATCAGCGGAAGCCTGACGAAAAAAAACAGACAGGAGCTGCTGCGCTGTTATGCGTTGGGACATATGATCGGAAAGGCGCGTACCATGGCAGAGGCCTGCAGCATGATTTATGATCAATTCGGCTATGTGGTTGATGAGGATCAGGAAACGCTGTGGAATAGATGTGATAGAAAGAATATATGTTCTATACGAAACCCGCAAGACAGGCTGTCAGAGATGCAGACGGCACTGGAAGATTTGCAGCTGATAGACAAGCGGGAAGATATGGTGCTTCTCAATCTGAGCGGTATGGAGCTTGGCAGCGTGCTGTACTATGTGAGTCATGGCATGCCGGTGCTGGCTTACGAGGGCGAAAATTATCGCCTGATCTATGCCTACGATCCCTATAACATTTCACTGATGAATCCGGAGACCGGAGAACAGACAGTGATGGGAAGAGAGGATGCGGCGTCCTACTATACACAAAACGGAAACCGCTTTGTCGGCGCACTGAAGAAATAATAAAAAGGGGATCGCGCAGGCCAAGCTTGCGCGATCCCCTTTTATTTCTATAGTTCTTTAGTTTTTCAGCAGCTCCGACAGTGCGGAAAACTGCTCCAGTGTCAGGGCCTCGCCACGGATGTTTTCGGAAAGTCCGAGTGACTGCAGGGCAGCAGCTGTCTTTTCCTTTGGAACCGACAGTCCGCCGGACAGGGCATTCAGCAGAGTTTTCCGACGCTGACCGAAGGCGGCCTTGATCACGCTGAACATATAGCGTTCATCGGATACAGAAACCGGCGGCGCCTGAAAGCGGACGAGACGAATGACGGCAGAGCCGACATTGGGACGGGGAATAAAGCAGTTGGGCGGAACCAGCTGAACGATTTCCGGTCTGGCATAATATTGCACGGCAAGAGACAGGGCGCCGTAATCCTTGCTGCCGGGTCCGGATTTCATGCGGTCTGCCACTTCCTTCTGCACCATAACGGTGATGGAGTCGATGGGAACATGACTCTCAAAGAGGCCCATGATGATGGGCGTGGTAATGTAGTAGGGCAGGTTTGCCACCACCTTTACCGGACGTCCGCCTCCGTGCATATGGAGAACCTGATTCAGATCCAGCTTCAGAACGTCGTTGTGGATGATGGTGACATTATCATAATCCCGAAGTGTTTCATTCAGAATGGGAATCAGATTCTGGTCGATCTCTACGGCAATGACTGCGCCTGCTGCCTCACAGAGCGCCTGCGTCATGGTGCCGATGCCGGGGCCGATTTCCAGCACGCAGCAGTCCTTGCTGATTTCAGAGCTTTCGATAATATTGCGGAGAACATTCTCGTCGATCAGGAAGTTTTGCCCGAAGCGCTTCTGAAAGCGGAAGGAGTTATTCTGGATGACCCTGATGGTCTCCTGGGGATTGATCAGCTTACTCATAATATACCTTTCATTATCCTTTATAAAATCCTGTAAACCGAAGTGCCCGCAGATATCCGTGACGAACCAGGCCGCCGGCATGTCTGCAGCCGCTGCCTGCATTTGCCAGAGATTCCTCAAGCGCAACGCATTTGTCGGAGAAGGTCAGAAGGCAGGCCAGACGTGAGCTTGGAATGGAAGTCGAGAGGGGAAACATATGGCTCCAGATCGCTTTCTTTTCGGCCTGGCTCAGCCGGTAGCCCTCGGCCTCCGCATTTTTCACGGCATCCTCCGGGTGATAGAAGCAGTACCAGCGGCCGTTGTAGGCCCTTTCCACCTCCGGATCCTTCTTATGATAATCCACGAAGCAGAAATCATGAAGGAGCCCCACCCGGGCGGCGCTGTCTGCATCGATGTGCAGCTTCGGCGCAAGTGTATAGGCGAGAAATGCAACCCGCACACTATGGTCGTATGTGTTGGTGCTGCCGTGACGCGGAACCTCTTTCAGACTGAGATAGCGGGGATTTTCTGTAATCTCGCGGTACTGCGCGGCAAAGCGGCGTGATTTTTCTGATAAAACCATCACGGTATCCTTTCTGTATCTCCGGGGAGATGACATTTCCTTAGGATCGCACGGATTTGCAGATGAATTTGCTGATTAGCAGCGCAAATCCGGCGAGAGAAACGTTTTCATCAGCGTTTCCCTAAACAGTCTTCACTATACTTTATTTGATAAATGTGCGCAATGAAGTTCATAAAAAAGTCCTCTTTTTCTGTATTGACCTTAAGGAAAAGCTGATTAGAATAGTACTGTCGGTCCGGTTTTGCGGAGCCGGCGGGGAGTGATATGAAAAATCATAAAAATAAAGTATTTCGTAATATGGGGACAATGCTGGCGATCCTGCTGTGCTTTCTGGCCTCTTTTCTGGCATTTTCGCTGAAATGGCTGCTGGACACCTGGTCGGAGCTCACAGTGGACGAAATTGTCTATCATCTGACAGCACCCTTGACCGGTACCAGCGGAAGTATGGTCCGGGAATTTTCATTAAAATGTCTTCTGCCGGCAGGCATTGTTTCGGTGCTGATGTTTTCGGTTTTCCTGGTTTACCGGAAAAGCCGGCGCTACGGACGTGTTCTGGGCATCAGCATGCTGGCCTCTGTTTTTACTATGGGTGCAACCTTTGCCAATGCCTGGGATGAAATAGACCTCGGAGAATATCTTAAGTCACAGTTTTCGGAGTCCTCGTTTATTGATGACAACTACGTGGAGCCTAAGACGGTAGCGCTGCAGTTCCCGGAAAAGAAACGGAATCTCATCTATATTTTTCTGGAGTCAACGGAAATTACCTTTACAGATGAGGCGCACGGCGGTGCATTTGCGGAGGATCTGATTCCGGAGCTTCGGCATATTGCAGAGGAAAATGAGGACTTCTCCGGCACAGAGGATCGCCTGAACGGCGGCTGCAGTATGCCCGGAACGACCTGGACCATGGGCGCCATGTTTGCCCAGACATCGGGGCTGCCGCTTAAGATTTCCATCGATACCAATGCCATGGATACGCAGAAATCGTTCTTTCCCTCTATTGAGACGCTTGGAGATATTCTCGATCAGGAGGGATATCAGCAGGTGCTGATGCTGGGGTCGGTCGGCTACTTCGGCGGAAGAAAGCTGTATTTTCAGTCTCATGGGAACTATGCCATAGAGGACTATAGTTATTGGAAGAAAAAAGGAAAGTTTCGATCGGATTACTGGGTGAACTGGGGCTTTGAGGATCGGAAGCTTTACAGCTACGCGAAGGAGGAGCTGACGCGGCTTTCGCAGGAGAGTGCACCTTTTAATCTGACACTGCTGACGGTAGACACACATTTTCCGAACGGCTATCGCTGTGCCGTCTGTCCGAATGATCATGAAGATAATCAGTATGCGGATGTCTATGAATGTGCATCAAAGCAGCTGTCGGATTTTCTGAAGTGGGCAAGGCAGCAGTCCTGGTATGAGAATACAACGATTGTGGTGAGCGGAGACCATCCCACGATGGATCACAATTTCTGCCGGAATGTACCGGAAACGTATACACGGCAGGTCTATACCGCGTATATC
>CAVAXR010000168.1:0-3761 GCA_963592375.1 Oribacterium sp.
AGTGAAGGTACTGAAGTTCAATCCGGAGGACGGCTCTCTCACAGAGACGGATCAGTTTGTCGGCCGTCAGTACTCCGAGCCGCGGCATCTGTCCATTCATCCGAACAATCGCTGGTGCTATCTCATCAATGAGAAGGGCAACAGCATGACCTACTTTGAATTCGATGCTGAGCAGGGCAAGCTGACCGCACGGCAGATCCTGCCGACACTGCCGGAGACCTATACCGGTGAGGGACAGGCCAGTGCCTCCGTGCTGAATGAGGACGGCTCCATTCTGATCGGCTCCAATCGTATCCATGAGTCCATTGTGCTCTACCGCATCAATCAGGAGACCGGCTATATGCGCGAGCTCGGCTATTATCCGACACTCGGTCTCACACCGCGCTTCATGTGCTTTAATCTCGACTATTCGAAGTTCTATGTGGCAAATGAAGACACGGATACCATTGTGGAAATGAAGCTGGACAAGGAGAGCGGATCCATGAGCTACACCGGCCGCATCATTCCGACCGAGAGTCCGGTCTGCATTACCTTTAAGCGCGTATAAGCCGCAGTGAAATTTGGGGGAGTAATATGAATTTAGCAGTGATTTCATTGATCGCACTTCTCGTGGCGATCGCCATCGGTTATTTTAAAAATGCAAATGTCGGCATCGTCTGCATTGCCCTGTCCATGATTCTGGGACTGGCCTTCGGCATCAGCTCGAAGGACCTGCTGAAGGGCTTCAGCACGTCTCTTTTCTTCCAGATGGCCGGCATCACCTTCCTTTTCGGCATCGTAAAGGCCAACGGCACACTGGAGCTCATGGCCAAGAAGATCATCCGTCTTGTGGGTACGAATCCCATCGTCATCAGCATTGCCATGTTCGTCATCGGTGCGGTGCTGTCCGCTGTCGGTCCCGGCGCCATTCCGTGTCTTGCCATTGTGCCGGTTATTGCGATTCCGATCGCACTTTCTGTCGGCATCAATCCCATCATGCTGTCCATCATCGGCGATCTGGGCGTGCAGTCCACCCGTATGAGTCCGCTGACACCGGAGGCCGCTGTGGTGCGTGAGCTGATGGAGGAGCAGGGCATTGAGGCCGGTACGGTACCGCTGATGTATGCCCTGGCTATCACCACCATCATTCTGGCAATCATCGTGTTCATTTATTATAAGGGCTACAAGGTGGATGCCAGCCTGCAGAGCAGCAAAGAAGAGGTGCTGCCGAAGATGAGCTTCCACCAGATCGCATCGCTTCTCGGTCTGCTGGTACTGGCAGTCGGCGTACTGTTCTTCAGCTTTAATGTCGGCTTTGCCGGCTTCACGATCGGCACGGTACTGGTGCTGCTGGGCGCCGGTGAGGACAAGGCAGCCGTGAAGGCCATTCCCTGGAACGTCATCTTCATGGTTATGGGCGTCGGTGTGCTGATGAACATCGTGACGGTATCCGGCGGCATCGATCTCATGGTGGCAGCCCTCGAGAAGATCATGACGAAGCGGACGGGCTCCACGATCATGGGCATCCTGGCGGGCTTCATGTCCTTCTTCAGCTCGGGTCTCGGTGTGGTATTCCCGACCCTCATTCCGACAGCGGGTGCGTTGGGCAGCTCGCTCGGTGCAAATCCGGTCGAGCTCTGTGCAGCCATCGTGATCGGCGGCACCGTAACCGGGTATTCTCCGATCTCCACCGCCGGTGCGTTAATGATGGCGGGCGTGGCACAGCAGGAGAACGCGGAGGAGCGTTTCCCCTCAAAAAAGATCTTTGTGGAGCTCTTTGCGGTGGCCTTCATTGCGCTGGCTGTGCTGGCCGTTCTGGCCTTTGCCGGAGTTTACGGACTGGCTGTAAGCTTCTAAGGAAATGCTGCTTCGACGAAGGAAACGCATTCATCGGCGTTTCCCTAAGGCGCATATAACAGCCGGCAGGGAATTGTATCCCTGCCGGTTTTTGTGGTAAAATATGATGTTACCAGGGTCAAAAGGTCCAAAGCTTCGATGAGAGCGTGCTCTCATGAGAAGCTTTGACCTTGGGACCCGCCAAAACATGAGTAAGCAGCCATTTTTCGCAGAAAAATGAGCGGATTACGAATGTTTTGAGGATTGCGGGAGCGCAAAGCGCGGAGCAATCCGGGCAACATGGTATCAAAAGTTCTTTTGCCCCAAACATCATAAAATGATACCAAAGTCAAAAGGTCCAAAGCGTTGAGGATTGCGGGCTAGATACGAATTGTATACAGTTGAGGAGGCGTGATGAAAATCAATAAAGTGGCGCTGCTTGGCGCCGGTGCAGTGGGTTCTTATGTGATCTGGGGACTGTCCGGAAAACAGGACATTCAATTCGGCCTTGTGGCATCCGGCGAGCGGAATACCCGGCTGAAGGAGCAGGGCTGCAGCATTAACGGGGAAATCTACCGGCCGGCGGTTTGGACACCGGAGGAAGCAAAGGATGCAGACCTTCTCATCGTGGCGCTGAAGTACGGCGCGCTGCGGGGAGCGCTGGACGATATGGAAACCATCGTGGGAGAAAATACCATCGTAATGAGTCTCATGAACGGTGTCGACAGCGAGGAGATCATTGGGGAGAGAATCGGCAGAGAGCGAGTGCTGGATTCTCTGATCAAGGTGGCTTCCCAGCGGAAAAACGGAAGCGTCTGCTTTGATCCGGAAACCACGGTCGGCATCTACTTCGGCGAGCGGAGCGAGCCGAAGGACAGTGCGCGGGTCAAAGCGGTGGACGCGCTTTTCCGGGGCAGCGGGCTGCACTGGTCAGTCCGGGAGCATATCCTTGAGGATATCTGGGCAAAATTCCGCCTGAATGTCTGCAACAATCTGCCGCAGGCGATTCTGGGCGCCGGTGTCGGCTGCTATGAGGACAGCGTGCATATGGCGGCTATCCAGGAGGGACTCCGGAAGGAGCTGATGGCCATCGCCGCTGCCAGGGGCATTGACTTCAGCGTTGTGGATGAGGCAGCCGGAAAGGGCAGTGCCGCCCGAATGGCAGCCAAGTATTCTACACTTCAGGACCTGGATGCGGGACGGCATACGGAGATCGACATGTTTTCCGGTGCGCTGATCCGCATGGGAGGAGAGCTCGGCATTCCGACTCCCTATAACGAGTATACCTATCATATGATCAAGGCGCTGGAGGAGAAAAATGACGGCCTTTTTGACTATGAGGAGGATGATCGGCTTTATTATTCCAGGTGATCCGGCGAGGGGGATGCTTTCATCAGCGTTTCCCTGATAAGCAAGGAGGACACGGCAAGATATGAAGGACACGGACTGGCAGATCTTGTGGGAGCTTTCAAAAAATCCGAATATCACGAAGGTGGCGGAGCGGGTCTATAAGACCCAGTCTGCGGTGACCAAGCGCCTGCAGAATATGGAGGAGGAGCTGGGAACACGGATCGTGGAGCGGACACCCCACGGACTGGTATTTACGGAATCGGGAAGGTTTCTTGCGCAGCAGGCGGAGAAGTACCGGAAGCTGGAGGAAGAGACCCGGAGGGGACTCCGGGAATTGAAAACAGAAAAGAAGCAGACGCTGGTGATCGGCTCGGCTTATACGTATACAAAATACAGCCTTGACAGCGTGCTGCAGGGCTTTTCGGCACGGCATCCGGAGATCACCTACCGGATCGTGAATAAACAGAGTAATCTGCTGCATGACATGCTCCTTTCCGGAGAGATCGATGTGGGCTTTATCCGGAGCGACTACTACAAGGGCGTGAATCGGGTCCTTGTGGACTATACCCAGGCCTACTGCGTGACACGGGAGCCGG
>CAVAXR010000169.1:0-3758 GCA_963592375.1 Oribacterium sp.
CCAGTACAGCGGGAAATATAATTAGTACCGGAAAACAGGGGGACGGCATCAGCCGTCCCCCTGTTTTATGTCCAACGGGCGCCGTAAGCCAGGCTTGCGGACCCATTGGATTAGTAGTGTACCACATTCCCCGCTCTCTTGATGGCGGCAATCACGGGCGCCGCCTCGGCGGAGGTGAAGAAGCGATAAGTGCTTTCCGGCACCAGTGTCTTTACCAGTTCGAGATCATCCTCCTGCAGCGCCTTGCGGACGGTGGAGGCAGAAATGGCCTTTCCGGCGGCTTCCTTCCGTTCAAGAATGTGACAGTCGATGCCGGCCTTCGGAAGCTCGGAGGACATGATCTCATTATAGGCGCCTGTTACGACAGATGTGGGCTCGGAGCCGACAAAGCGGGCACTGATGCCGAGCTTATCTGCAATGCGGCGGAAAACGGCGAGATCTAGGCGCGCCTGACTTTCGATTACGGCAGCATCATCCTTCTGGAAGTAAGCAGGGAAGGTGGCAGAGCTGATGATATAGGAACCGCTGTCATGGTAGATGACATTTTTGAGGTGGGAAGTGCCTTCCATTACCAGCTTTTTCCGGACGGCAAAGGGCACGAGACTCTGCTCCTCGGATACAATGAAGATATGCAGCAGATTGGAGGCCTTTGATGCGGTCTCGGCGAGATACTGATGTCCCAGTGTGAAGGGATTTGCATTCATGACGAGGGCACTGATTTTTTGCGCCGAAGACATTTCCCCGGGAAGCTGCAGCGCGCTGAGCTGTTCGGAGGTCTCATCCGTGAGGCGCTTAAGGTAGCTCTCGAAGCCGGTGCGCCTGTTCTCCATGAAGACGATCTGCCCGTCGACCCGGGCGATTTCCGTGAAACCGAGATTTCCGAAGAACTTTGCGGAATTGCACTTTGTGTACAGGAAGAGATGGTAGTTTCCGCGGGAGTACTGGTACTCGATGAGGTGCGAAACGATGTCATTCATGAGCGCCTCGCCCTGGTGGCTGCTGTCGACGGCCATGCAGCGGAGTGTGTTGCCGAAGCAGCTGCCGGTGGCGATGACCTGATAATCATCGTCCAGCATGGCTGCCGTATAATCGAGATTGGCATCGCGGCGGATGCCTTCCTTGATGAGAAGCGCGTCGACTCTTTCGCGCATATAGCGGTCGGAAGGTCCGACAGAGGTAATGCTGTATTCTGACATAACGGGATTCTCCTTTGAATGAAATATCGGACTGCTGCTTTGATGCGCGCAACCCTGTGCCGAATGGTCTTGCCTTTGACCCTTGCAGCATACATTTTACCACAACCCCTTGCAAAGCGGCAGTTTTTATATTAGAATATTTCAGTATTTATGGGCAAAGCTAGGGGATGGGTTCATGACACATTCTCGGGTCGTGATTCATGCCTGATATATAAACTTAGAAGACAAAAGCTCTTTGTTGATTTAGGAGGATTTTATGGTATCAGCTAGTGATTTCAGAAATGGTGTTACACTTGAGATCGATGGACAGGTTGTGCAGATCATCGAGTTCCAGCACGTTAAGCCGGGTAAGGGTGCTGCTTTCGTCAGAACCAAGCTGAAGAACGTAATCAACGGCGGTGTAACTGAGAAGACTTTCAGACCGACTGAGAAGTTCCCGCCTGCACATATTGATCGTGTGGAGATGCAGTATCTCTATGATGATGGCGCTATGTACAACTTCATGAACAATGAGACCTACGAGCAGATCGCACTTTCTCATGAGCAGATCGAGGCTTCCATGAAGTTCGTGAAGGAGAACGAGACCGTACGTGTGGATTCCTATCAGGGCAAGGTATTCTCTGTTGAGCCGCCTCTGAAGGTGACTCTTGAGGTTACACATACTGAGCCGGGCGTAAAGGGCAACACCACAACAGGTGCTACAAAGCCCGCTACTGTTGAGACAGGTGCTGAGATCCAGGTTCCGCTGTTCGTTAACATCGGTGACAAGGTTATCATCTCCACTGAGAGCGGCGAGTACGTTTCCAGAGGATAATGTCGGTACAGACATAAAACAGAATCGTTGCGGAGAAATCCGTTTGGAGAAGGTTTCCCGAGGGAGACCTTCTTTCTTTGTTTCATATCAAACGGGGCGGCACAGACCTGACTTGGCGTGTGCCCGCTTGATCCTGAAAAGAAAAGGAGCAAATCATTGACAACAATACAGAATATCATTACAGATGCAGTGCGGGCGGCCTTTGCGCTGGCCGGCTACGATGAGAATCTGGGAAAAGTAAGCATTTCCAATCGCCCGGATCTCTGCGAATACCAGAGCAACGGCGCCATGGCGGGCGCCAAGCAGTATCATCAGAAGCCGATCGATATCGCCAATGCGGTGGTGGAGAAGCTGCGGGAGATGCAGCTGGGGGATACCCTTCTGTTCACGAAGGCAGAGGCTGTGATGCCCGGCTTCATTAACCTGAATATGAATCCGGACTATCTCACAAAGTACCTGAACGAGATGAACAGCGACGCGGCGCTTGGGCTGGATGCGGCTATGGGCGGTGAGAAGATCATCATTGACTACGGCGGAGCAAATGTTGCCAAGCCGCTGCATGTGGGTCACCTGCGGTCGGCTGTGATCGGCGAGTGTGTGAAGCGGCTCGCACGCAAGATGGGAAATGAAGTCATCGGCGATGCTCATCTCGGCGACTGGGGTTTGCAGATGGGCCTCATTATTGCTGAGCTGGAGGAACGCGGCCGGCTGGGTACCGAATTCACGATTTCCGAGCTGGAGGAAATCTATCCGGCAGCTTCCGGTAAAGCAAAGGCCAAGGATGAGGATGGAAATCTGATCAATCCGGAGTTTGCGGAGAAGGCACATCAGGCAACGCTGAAGCTGCAGAGCGGCGAGCCGGAATACCGCAAGGTCTGGGAGCAGATCATGGCGGTGAGTATCGCGGATCTCAAGAAGAATTACGGCGCACTGAATGTGACCTTTGATCTCTGGAAGGGTGAGTCGGATGCGCAGCCCTATATTCCGGGGCTGATTCAGGAGCTGATCGATCAGGGACTGGCCTATGAATCGCAGGGCGCTCTGGTGGTGGATGTGACGGAGCCGACAGATCCGAAGGAGCTGCCGCCCTGTATGGTGCGGAAGTCCGATGGTGCGGCGCTATATGCCACCTCTGACCTGGGAACCATTCTGGAGCGTGAGAAGCTGTATCAGCCGACCCGATATATCTACATTGCTGACAGCCGGCAGGCACTGCATTTTACGCAGTTCTTCCGTGTTGCAAGGAAGGCAGGCTTTGTGGAGCCGGAGACGAAGCTTGATTACATCGGCTTCGGTACGATGAATGGCAAGGACGGCAAGCCCTTCAAGACCCGCGAGGGCGGTGTGCTTCGGCTGGAGTGTCTGATTAAGGATACCAATGATAAGATGCTGGAGCGGATCCGGGAGTCGAGAGGCGAGGAGATGTCAGCTGAAGAGGCGGAGAGCAATGCTAGAATCATCGGTCTTGCCGCGCTGAAGTATGGCGATCTGTCCAATCAGGCAACGAAGGATTATGTCTTTGATCTCGACAAGTTTACTTCCTTTGAGGGAAATACCGGACCTTACATTCTGTATACCATCGTGCGGATCGGCTCGATCCTTCGGAAGTATGCGAAGGAGCAGGGCACGGAAATTCAGGACATGCAGAGCTATGTGAATGCGCACGCGACAGACTTCAGCATCCTGCCGCTGGCAGAGAAGAACGGACATGAGCTGGAGACGCTTCTGGCGCGCTATCAGGATGAGCT
>CAVAXR010000170.1:0-3751 GCA_963592375.1 Oribacterium sp.
AACCGCCACATCGCGCATCGCGAAGCGATGTGGCGATGTGGTGCTAAACAGTTACTTCTTTTTTACTTATGATACGGTTCGTTTGCATTGATGCGGAAAGCCCGATACAGCTGTTCCAGCAGGATTACCCGCATCAGCTGATGCGGAAAGGTCATTCTGGAGAAGCTCAACTGATAATCCGCCCGCTTCAGCACCGCGTCGGACAGTCCCAGAGAGCCGCCGATCACCAGACTGATGTCTCCGTTTCCGGCAAGCATCGTCTTGGCCAGCTTATCTGCCCACTCCGTAGAGGACAGCTGCTTTCCTTCGATGGCCAGCGCAATGACATAGGAGCGCTCCGGCAGCTTCGCCAGGATCCGCTCTCCTTCAGTATCCTTAATCTTCTCTTCCAGCGCTGCCGGCGCCCGGTCCGGTGTCTTCTCATCCGGCAGCTCCAGGATCTCCAGCGTGCAGTATGAAGAAAGACGCTTCGCGTATTCCGCGATGGCGTCTCTCAGATATTTTTCCTTTACCTTTCCAACGGTTACCAGCCGAATCTTCATAGCTTAATCGATGTCCTTCCAAACGGCTCAAAGTCTGGCATTGTCATAGGCACTCACAGTTGTACCGTATGCTGTACCGGCACAATAGCCCAAGCCGTCAAAATTATAGCTGATGCCGTCGATGGTGTAGGTCTTGTAATACTCTCCCTCACCACAGTACATTCCATTGGGACGACCATTCTCTGCCGTGCCGAAGTAGAAGGTATGCGCTGTTCCGTGGGAATCCTGAATGGAAGCCCAGCCGGATACGACGACACCGGCATTGGGATTTGTCCGCTCCTTACTGTCATACTGGGCAAAATACCACTGTCCCTCATCCTGGAACCAGCCCTCCTCCATATTGCCGTCGGCATTGAAGAAATAGAAGCGGCCGCCAATCTGTACCCACTGGCTGGAAGCGTACTGCCACTGCATGGCCTTCTGATTGATATACAGAAGCTTCCAGTGCAGTCCGTCATTTTCCCACTGGTACGCAGCCGAAGCGCCGGAGCGAACAGCCTCAACCTCCGCCTCGGTGGCAGCATGCTCCGCCGCGCTGACCGTAAAGGGAGCCGCCGAAAGCAGCATCGCGCCCGTAAGCATTACCGCAAGCCTCTTCTTCCATATCTTCATTCCGTACCTCCTTTAATATCACCCGGGCTGCCAAAGCCTGCCTGTTTTCTCGGGGCTCAGAGACAGCCTCGCCGGCGGAACGCCCGGGTAATGCCTCAGCGGCGAACCGCAGCCGCATTTATGAAAGGCTCTTCAGTCTCTCTTCAACCTGCGAAAGCATCTGCTGATACTTCTGAAGCTTTTCACGCTCCTCAGCCACCTTCGCCTCCGGTGCCTTGCTGATGAAACGCTCATTGCTCAGCATGCCCGTGGAGCGCTGAATCTCGCCCTGCAGCTTCTTCTGCTCCTTCTCCAGTCTCTCCTTCTCCTTCGCGATATCCACGAGATCAGAGAACGGCATGTAAATGTTGGCATCCGGAATCATAACCGAAACCGCATCCTCTGCAATTCCGCTCTTGTCCTCCTGGATTATAACATCGGACGCATAAGCGAGTGTAGCAAAGAAAACCTTACTATGCGCGAAAGTTTTTCTTACACGCTCGGAGGCAGTTACGATGAAGACCTTCGCCTTTCTGGAGGGCGCCACATTCATTTCTGTACGAATGGCACGAATCGAACGCACTGCCTCCTTCAGCGTCTCCACCTCAGCCTCGTCCCCGGCAAAAGCAAAGCGCGCCTCACTCTCCGGCCAGGACTCACGCATCAGCGGTGTCTCCGGGTTCTCCAGTGTGTCGTAAATCTCCTCCGTGATGAACGGACAGAAGGGATGCAGCAGCTTAAGAGAGGTGAGCAGTACATGCTTCAGGGTCCAGAGAGCAGCTGCCTTGGTCTCGTCCTCTTCGCTGTGGAGTCTCGGCTTCACCATCTCGATGTACCAGTCGCAGAATTCCTCCCAGATGAAGCTCTGTACCTTGTCGAGGGCAATGCCCAGATTAAAGGCCTCCATGTTCCGGGTCACATCGGTAATCACGCCATTCAGCTTGGACAGAATCCACTTGTCAGCAATGGTCAGATTCTCCGGCGCCTCTGTCGGAAGCTCTGCCTTATCCAGATTCATCATAATGAAGCGGGACGCATTCCATACCTTGTTCATGAAGTTCCGGCTTGCCTCTACTCTGGACCAGTAGAAACGCATATCATTGCCGGGTGCATTTCCGGTAAGGAGCGTCATGCGCAGCGCATCTGCACCGTACTTATTGATCACCTCCAGCGGATCAATGCCGTTGCCCAGAGACTTACTCATCTTCCGTCCCTGATCGTCACGCACGAGGCCATGGATCAGCACCTTCTTGAACGGGCATTTTCCGGTCTGCTCGATGCCGGAGAACACCATACGGATTACCCAGAAGAAAATGATGTCGTAGCCGGTTACCAGCACATCTGTCGGATAGAAATATTTATACTCCGCCGTTTCCTCCGGCCAGCCCAGTGTCTCGAAGGGCCAGAGGGCACTGGAGAACCAGGTATCCAGCGTATCCGGATCCTGTGTCATGCTGCCGCCGCACTTCGGGCAGCTGCAGGGAGCCTCTGCGGAAACCACCATTTCTCCGCAGCTGTCGCAGTAATATGCCGGAATCCGGTGTCCCCACCAGAGCTGACGGGAAATACACCAGTCCTTGATATTCTCCAGCCAGTGCAGATAGGTCTTTCCGTAGTTTTCCGGTACAAACTGCAGCTCACCGCTTTCCAGAGCCTTGATGGCCGGCTTTGCCATCTCCTCCATCTTTACAAACCACTGGGGCTTGATCATCGGCTCTACCGTGGTGCCGCAGCGATCATGGGTACCAACGTTATGTCTGGTCGGAACAATCTTCACCAGAAGTCCGGCAGCATCCAGATCAGCCACCATTGCCTTACGCGCCTCGTAGCGGTCCATGCCGTCATACTTTGAGCCCGGACAGTTAATGGTCGCATCGTCATTCAGAATGGTGAGCTCCGGCAGATTGTGCCGCTTGCCGACCTCAAAGTCATTGGGATCATGCGCCGGCGTAATCTTCACGGCACCGGTTCCGAATTCCATATCGGCATGCTCATCCGCCACAATCGGAATCAGACGATCCGTCAGCGGCAGTCTCACCATCTTTCCGATGAGATCCTGATAACGGGGATCCTCACCATTGACGGCCACGGCTGTGTCTCCGAGCAGAGTCTCCGGACGGGTGGTCGCAATCTCGATATAACGTCCCTCTTCTCCGTCGATCGGATATTTGATATGCCAGAAATGTCCTTCCTGCTCCTCATGCAGCACCTCGGCATCAGAAAGAGAGGTATGGCAGACAGGGCACCAGTTGATGATGCGGGAGCCCTTGTAGATATATCCCTTCTTATACAGGTTAATGAAGGTGGTCTCCACGGCCTTGGAGCAGCCCTCATCCATGGTAAAACGAAGTCTGTCCCAGTCAGCTGAGGAACCGATCTTGTGCAGCTGGTTTACAATACGGTTCTCATATTCCTCTTTCCACTTCCAGGCCTCCTTCAGGAAGCCTTCACGACCCAGATCATGCTTGTCGATGCCCTGTTCCTTCAGCTTGTTGGTCACCTTCACCTCAGTGGCAATCGCGGCATGATCGCAGCCCGGCTGCCACAGTGCCTCATATCCCTGCATTCTCCGCCAGCGAATCAGCGAATCCTGCAGCGTATTGTCCAGCGCATGTCCC
>CAVAXR010000171.1:0-3735 GCA_963592375.1 Oribacterium sp.
GTGCAGGGGCCGGACGACTATGCCTCAATGCGGGAAATGCTGACACGGCGTTTTCGGCACGGCTTGAAAGAGATGGCGGAGAATGCTGCGAAGGGGCGGAGCAACGAGCAGGGCTCGTTTTCGAACTTTCCCGATCTGATTCTGATGGACGGCGGAAAGGGACAGGTGCATATTTGCGAGGAGGTGCTGGAGGAGCTGGGCATTCATACCGTGACGGTCTGCGGCATGGTGAAGGATGACCGGCATCGTACACGGGCCCTGCTCTATCATGATGAGGAGCTGCCGCTCAGAATGAACGGTGATGCCTTCCGGCTGCTGACGCGGATTCAGGATGAGGTGCACCGCTTCGCGATTGAATATCATCGCTCACTTCGGAGCAGGGCGCAGGTACATTCTATACTGGATGATATCCCGGGCGTCGGACCGGTTCGGAAGAAGGCACTGATTCGTCAGTTTAAGGATGTGGATCATATACGGGCGGCGAGTCTGGAGGAGCTGACGGCCTGCCCGCATATGGATGATTACGCCGCGCGTCGGGTTTATGACTTTTTCCGGCAGGAGAATGCGAGAAATTCCAAGGACGTATGACGGGAATGGTTGACGAACGGATAAATTCATCTATAATAAAAAGTTGATTGCGGTGAGGGCAGATTGCCCGGACTGCGCAGATTACAGAATTGTAAGGAGAAACCCCATGGCTAGATTCAATCATGAAGCAATAGAAAAGAAGTGGCAGGCGTACTGGGATCAGAATCCCATCAACGTCGATGACGGAAAGAAGGAGAAGTATTACTGCCTCGATATGTTCCCCTATCCCTCAGGCTCCGGTCTGCATGTGGGACATTGGAGAGGATATGTGATTTCGGATGCCTGGTCCCGTTACCAGCTGATCAAGGGCAAGTATGTCATTCATCCGATGGGCTGGGATGCTTTCGGCCTTCCTGCAGAGAACTATGCCATCAAGATGGGCATTCATCCGGCGATTACCACGAAGAAGAATGTGGAAAATATCAAGAGCCAGCTGAAGCAGATCAATGCGCTCTATGACTGGAATATGGAGCTGAATACCACGGATCCGAAGTTCTATAAGTGGACCCAGTGGATTTTTGTGCAGATGTTCAAGAAGGGTCTCGCCTATGAGAAGGAGTTCCCGATCAACTGGTGCCCGAGCTGCAAGACCGGCCTGGCAAACGAAGAGGTTGTGGACGGAAAGTGCGAGCGCTGCGGTACAGCGGTTACCAAGAAGAACCTGCGTCAGTGGATGCTGAAGATCACCGCCTATGCGGATCGGCTGCTGGATGATCTGGATAAGCTGGACTGGCCGGAAAAGGTAAAGAAGATGCAGACCGAATGGATCGGCCGCTCTTACGGTGCAGAGGTGGATTTCGGCCTTGAGAATTCCGATGAGAAGCTTACGGTATTCACCACAAGACCGGATACACTGCACGGCGCCACCTTCCTGGTGCTGGCTCCGGAGCATCCGATGGTGAAGAGTCTGACCACAGAGGAGCATCGCGAGGCGGTTGAAAAGTATGTGCAGATGGCAGCCAACAAGTCCAATGTGGATCGTATGTCTGTGAATGACAAGGACAAGACCGGCGAATTCACCGGCAGCTATGCCATCAATCCTTTGAATGGAGAAAAGGCACCGATCTGGATTTCAGATTATGTACTGGCTGATCACGGCACCGGCGCCATTATGTGCGTACCGGCACATGATTCCAGAGACTTTGCTTTTGCAAAGAAGTTCGGTCTTCCGATCATTCAGGTTATTGCGAAGGACGGCAGAGAAATCGAAGACATGCAGGAAGCCTATACCGAGGCATCCGGTCTGATGATCAACTCCGGTGAATGGAACGGTATGGAGTCTGCTGTACTGAAGAAGGAAGCACCGGCCATGATCGAAAAGCTGGGCTTCGGAAGAAAGACGGTAAGCTACAAGCTGCGTGACTGGGTATTCTCCCGCCAGAGATACTGGGGTGAGCCGATCCCCATCGTACATTGTCCGCAGTGCGGAAATGTGGCTGTCCCGGAGAATGAGCTTCCGCTTCGTCTGCCGGAGGTGGAAAACTATGAGCCGACCGGCACAGGTGAATCTCCGCTGGCAGCCATGACTGACTGGGTGAACTGCAAGTGTCCGCAGTGCGGCGGAGCGGCAAAGCGTGAGACCAATACCATGCCGCAGTGGGCAGGCTCCTCCTGGTACTTCCTGCGTTATATCGATGTCAACAACGATCAGGAGCTGGTAAACCGTGAGAAGGCCGATAAGCTGCTTCCGGTGGATATGTATGTCGGCGGCGTGGAGCACGCGGTGCTGCATCTGCTGTATTCCCGCTTCTGGACCAAGTTCCTGTATGACATCGGCGTGATCGGCTTTGATGAGCCGTTCACCAAGCTCTTTAACCAGGGCATGATCACCGGCAAAAACGGTATCAAGATGTCCAAGTCCAAGGGAAATGTTGTCTCCCCGGACGATCTGGTGAGAGATTACGGCTGTGATGCGCTTCGTCTGTATGAGCTTTTTGTAGGACCGCCTGAGCTGGATGCCGAGTGGGATGACAGAGGCATCGACGGTGTGTATCGTTTCCTGAACCGCTTCTACAATCTGGTACAGGACTCCAAGGACAAGGATATCGAGGCCAACAAGGATATGATTCGCCTTCGTCATAATCTTGTACACGACATCGAGCAGCGCTTTGAGGCATTTTCACTGAATACTGTTGTATCCGGCTTTATGGAGTACAACAATGCGATGGTGGATCTGGCAAAGAAGAACGGCGGCATGGATAAGGAAACCCTGAAGACCTTTGCAATCCTTCTGGCTCCGTTTGCACCGCATATGGCGGAGGAGTGCTGGCATGACCTCGGCGGCGAAAGCACTGTGTTCCAGGCGGGCTGGCCCGAGTATGACGAGGAAGCCATGAAGACAGATGAGCTGGAAATTCCGGTTCAGCAGAATGGAAAGACCAGAGCTGTCATCACCATTCAGCAGAATGAGGACAAGGCTTCTGTCCTTGAGAAGGCGAAGGCTGCAGTTGCAGACAAGCTGACCGGAACCGTTGTGAAGGAAATTTATGTTCCCGGAAAGATTGTAAACTTTGTGGTGAAATAAAAACATATATGCGCGGAAAATCCCGGAAGTACAGAAATGTATTTCCGGGATTTTTGCGTATGAATTGTGCTGGTTTGCTTAAGGGATTTGTTAATATAATTTTATCAAATTTCCAATATACAAAGTAGGCAAATGTGATAAGATAAATAGCACCGACCCGGGTCGTTCTGACAAAACCGAAAAGAGGGAAAAGCAGAACGATGAGGAGAGAAGGGCGGCATGAAAAATCATTAACCGATCAAATATAGAGTGGGTGAACAGATGAACAGAGAGTACAATGATTCGAGACGGGGAAGCTCCAGAGCCCGCGGGGCATCAAGGGGCAGAAATGCCCGGAACAGGACAAATCAGAGCAGCGGAAGCACTTCCGGAAGAAGCAGCTACGGCAGCAGAACGAGCCGGTCCGGAAATTACAGCGGCCGAAAAAGCTATAATGGCGGAAATAATGGCGGAAAGACGGGCTTCGTGATCGGCGGTGTAGTAGCTGCTGCGGCATTGGCGATCGGTGCGGCTGTGCTGTTTAAGAGCGGATTGATCAGCGGCAGCGTCGCAGAAGAAAGCACGGCAGTGGAAACAACAGCTGTGCTGCTGGACCAGACAGTGATCAACACGGATCTTTACCT
>CAVAXR010000172.1:0-3729 GCA_963592375.1 Oribacterium sp.
AGTATATAAGGAGCTTATATGATACGTACACTTGCCAAAGAAATCAAAGAATTCAAGCTCGTATCTCTCCTGACACCGCTGATGATGATCGGCGAAGTGGTCTGCGAAATGGTCATTCCTATATTGATGGGAACCCTCGTGGATGACGGTGTTTACAAGGGAGATATGAATTATATTGTGCGCACCGGTCTCATCATGCTGGTGGTGGCGCTTTTCGGCCTCGGCTTCGGTATGCTGGGCGGCATTTTCGGTGCCCGCGCCTCGGCCGGCTTTGCGAGGAACCTCCGGAAGGCCATGCACGACCAGATTCAGAAATTCAGCTTTTCAAATATCGACAAATTCAGTCCTTCGAGTCTTGTGACGCGGCTGACAACGGATGTCACCAATGTGCAGAATGCCTATATGATGACGCTCCGCATGACCATGCGGGCTCCGTCCACCATGATCATCGCCATGATCATGTCCTTCATCATCAGTCCGAAGCTCGCCAGCATTTACCTGATCGCGGTGATCTTCCTCGGACTCGTGATGGGACGTCTGATGTCCAGTGCCGGCCGGTACTTCCGGCAGGTTTTCCGCCGCTATGACGCACTGAACGAAAGCGTACAGGAAAACATCTCCGCCATCCGTGTGGTGAAGGCCTATGTGCGGGAGGATCATGAGATCGACAAATTCCATAAGGCGGCCTACAGCATTTACCTCATGTTCATGAAGGCAGAGCTCACGCTGGCCGCGGTATCTCCGGTCATGACCACTGTGGTATACACCTGCATCCTGCTGATCAGCTGGCTGGGCGCGCACATGATCGTGGGAAGCACGCTCTCCACCGGTCAGCTCATGAGCCTTCTGACCTACTGCATGAACATCCTGACGAGTCTCATGATGCTCTCCATGATTGCCGTGATGCTCTCTATGTCCCAGGAAAGCGCCAGCCGTATTGCCGAGGTGCTGAACGAGCTTCCTGAGCTTACAAATCCGGAGCATCCCGTGATGACCGTTCCGGACGGCTCCATTTCCTTCCGGCATGTGGATTTTGCCTATCAGAAGGAGGCATCCGAGCCCGTTCTGAAGGACATTCATCTGGATATCCGCTCCGGCGAAAGCATCGGCATCATCGGCGGCACCGGCTCTGCAAAGTCCAGCCTTGTAAACCTGCTCTCCCGTCTCTACGATGTGACACGCGGTGAGCTTCTGGTGGGCGGCATCGATGTCCGGAATTACGATATGGATGCCCTGCGGAAGCAGGTGGCGGTGGTGCTGCAGAAGAACGTGCTGTTCAGCGGCACGATTTATGAAAATCTTCGCTGGGGCGATCCGGATGCCAGTGACGAGGAATGTCAGCGTGTCTGCCGGCTGGCCTGCGCCGATGAATTCATTGACCGCTTCCCGGACGGCTACAACAGCTATATCGAACAGGGCGGTGCCAATGTCTCCGGCGGCCAGAAGCAGCGGCTCTGCATCGCCCGGGCACTGCTCCGGAAGCCGAAAATCCTGATCCTCGATGATTCCACCAGCGCCGTGGATACCGCAACGGATGCGAAGATTCGCCGGGCCTTCCGGGAGGAGATTCCGAACACCACGAAGCTGATTATCTCCCAGCGTATTTCCAGTATTGCGGACTGCGACCGGATCATCGTGATGGACAACGGCCGCATCAGCGGCTTTGATACGCCGGAAAAGCTGTATCAGAACAATGCCATCTACCGCGAGGTATGTGATTCCCAGAACGGCAGCAACGCCGATTTCGATGAAAAGGAGTAAATATGTCTGATAAAAATGTAAAGGTCATGCGGGGTCCCGGCGGAAGAAACCGCGGCCCGCGGGTAAAGGTTCAGAATCCGGGGAAGCTTTTTAAACGAATGCTCTCCTACATTATGCACTATTACCGGCTCCGGCTGCTGCTGGTGCTGGGCTGCATCATCGTTTCCGTACTGGCCAATGTACAGGGAACCATGTTCACCAAATCCCTGATCGACAGCTACATCACGCCTCTTCTCTCCGCAGAGAATCCGGACTTTGCGCCGCTGGGCTTTGCCATTCTCCGGGTGGCCTGCTTCTACGCCGTCGGCGTCGGCGCCATTTACCTGCAGTCACGTCTCATGGCAGAGATCACCCAGGGGAGCATGATGCATCTCCGGGAGGACGTTTTCGATCATATGGAAAGCCTGTCCATCAGCTTTTTTGACACCCACGCCCACGGCGACATTATGTCGATCTACACAAATGACATCGACACGCTGCGGCAGATGATCAGTCAGTCACTTCCCCAGATGATCAATTCCGCCATCACCATCGTGAGCATTTTCAGTATGATGCTGGTGCTGAGCATTCCGCTCACACTGGTGACGATTGTTATGGTGGCGCTGATGCTCTTCTTCTCCGGCCGCGCCAGCTCTGTTTCCGGCAAAAACTTCGTGCTGCAGCAGCGGAATCTCGGCAAGCTGAACGGCTTCATCGAGGAGACCATGAGCGGCGAGAAGGTCGTAAAGGTCTTCTGTCATGAATCCGCCGCCATCGAGGAATTTGACCGTCTCAATGAAGCGCTTTTCCAGTCTGCATGGAAGGCAAATGCTTTCTCAAACATTCTGGGGCCGATCAATGCGCAGCTCGGCAATGCAAGCTACGTGCTCTGCGCACTGGTGGGAAGTCTCCTGGCACTGAATCAGGGGGCCGGCTTCACGGTAGGGGCGCTGGCCAGCTTCCTGACCTTCAACAAGAATTTCTCCATGCCGATCAATCAGGTCAGCATGCAGTTCAACAACGTCATCATGGCACTGGCCGGTGCGGAGCGTATCTTCCGGCTGCTGGATGAAAAGCCGGAGGAGGATGACGGCTATGTGAAGCTCGTGAACGCGAAAGCCACAGACGAGGGGCTTCAGGAGACGCCGGAGCGTACCGGCTGCTGGGCCTGGAAGCATTATCATAAGGATACCGGCGAGACCGAGTTCAAGTCGCTGCGCGGCGATGTGGTATTTGAAAATGTTGACTTCGGCTACACGAAGGATAAGACGGTCCTGCATGACATCTGCATTCATGCAGAGCCGGGTGAGAAGGTGGCGCTGGTGGGTTCGACCGGTGCCGGAAAAACAACCATCACGAACCTCATCAACCGTTTCTACGATATTTCCGACGGAAAGCTCCGCTATGACGGCATCAATGTGCAGAAGATCCATAAGCCGGATCTGCGGCGGTCTCTGGGCATCGTGCTGCAGGATACGCATCTCTTTACCGGCACGGTCATGGAGAACATCCGCTATGGCCGTCTGGATGCAAGCGACGAGGAGGTTTATGCCGCAGCAAGACTCGCCAACGCAGACAGCTTCATCCGCCGGCTGCCGAAGGGCTATGACACAGAGCTGACCGGCGACGGCGCAAATCTGTCCCAGGGACAGCGGCAGCTTCTGAGCATTGCGAGGGCCGCCATTGCCGATCCGCCCGTACTGATTCTCGACGAGGCCACCAGCTCCATCGACTCCCGCACCGAAAAGCTCGTGCAGGACGGCATGGACAGTCTGATGATCGGACGTACCACCTTTGTCATTGCACATCGTCTGTCTACAATTCGGAACTCGGATCAGATCGTGGTGCTGGAGCAGGGGCATATCGTGGAGCACGGCACCCACGACGAGCTGCTCTCCCTGAAGGGCCGTTACTATCAGCTCTGGACCGGAAAGAATCCGGAGCTGGCACAATGACACTGCAAGGATGCTGACACGCACAGTGCAGAGT